>NZ_JGCK01000006.1:0-24260 GCF_001639905.1 Kosmotoga sp. DU53
AATGTGTTTGAGAGAGCGGAAGACGTTTACCGGAAATACCAGGTGTACATGGATTTCTATCATAATCTCAGACCACATGGTTCTTTGAAATACATGACACCACAAGCCTTTAAGAAACACTGTAGCATTTCCATGATTCAGTCTGTTAAAGCTTGATCTCGTTAACCCGTGTCTCATTATTGGGGGTCAGACCGTCAGTTGATGGAGCGACGCTCACGAGGTTGAGGCTTGCGGACGCTGATGAAATCCGAGAATCCGAGAATCCGAGAGTCCGAGAACCGAGAGGGCCGCTGTGCGGCTGGTGAGCACGCTGCGCGTGGGTAAGCCCTGCTACGCTTTAGGTACGAATCCCTTCGGGATTGTAACGAACTCCTTCGGAGTTGTTCCGAACCACTTCGTGGTTGTCTCGAACCGCAAGCGGTTGAAAAACTGTCATTCTGGAAATGTTCTATCCAGAATCTTGTTTTCTTAAGTACGGGATCCTGAATCAAGTTAAGGATGACTAGTTAGACTCTAGAACTTAGAGTCAGAGAGTCCGAGAATCGAGAGGGCCGCTGTGCGGCTGGTGAGCACGCTGCGCGTGGGTAAGCCCTGCTACGCTGGGGGTAAGCCTGACTACATCAGGGGTGTGCACTCCTTCGGAGTTGTCCCGAACCACTTCGTGGTTGAAAGAGCAGGACGCTTGCGGAGGTAGTAAAAGCTAAAGAGCGAGATTGGATGTTGGAGATTGGATAGGGTGAACATACGATTTCACCTCTATTGCAGAAATTTACTTCAAGATTGCGGAAATATATTTCCGCAATAAAATGGTAGTGACTACAGTTTACTGATTACAGGAAAATGAAGCAGAACAGTCCCCACTTTCCCTACTTTCGAACAACCGTCAACGGGTTTTACCGTCACTCCATCAGCTGACAGCGTTGCAAGCCTCCTGGACGTAGTCCAGCACTTTGGCCAGCTTTGCTGGCTCTCTCGGACTCTCGGTTCTTGGATTCTCGCACTCTCGGCTTTTTATCAGCGTCGCAAGCCTCGTCTTCGAGCGTCGCTCCACCAGCTGACAGCCTCGCAAGCGTCTTGTTTTTTCTCGGACTCTCGGTTCTTGGATTCTCGCACTCTCGGCTTTTTATCAGCGTCGCAAGCCTCAACGTCGTGAGCCTCCTGAGCACTAGCTCAGCACTTCGGCCAGCTTTGCTGGCTCTCTCGGACTCTCGATTCTCGGATTCTCGTTTTTTCAGTTGGCACGGTTTTGTATATAGGTAGTCGAGGCAAAAATTCCAATTTTTAGAGGAGGGGTATTAAATGAGAAAAAGAGGATTTTCACTCGTTGAACTTTTGATCGTTTTGGCGGTTATCGCTGCGTTAATCGCTACAATCACACCGGTTGCTTTGAACGCTATCAAGAAGGCACAGGCTACGAAGGTTGCACAGAACCTGAAGACACTCGCCAGCTCCTTTGAGAACAAGGCATATGTTGATGGCGCAGCTCCATCATCCATCAGCGACCTTGGAAGAGACATCGACACAGCCAAGTACGGTGTTGCTTATACAGAGTCCGCCGGAGATTACACAGTCGTAGTATTCACAACAGAAGATGTCGACTTCAACACTGTCCAGGGAATCCTGAAGGATGCGGTATCTTCCGATCCAGGTACCAGTGGTTACACTTTCCTGAGTGGTGGTCTTAACAGCACAACTGGTGGAACAGTATTCTACGAATTCAGCTTTGTAGTCTATTGATCAATTCAAGTAACAAAAAAGCCTCCCATGTGGGAGGCTTTTTGTTTACTGCCCCCCTAGAAACCATCTTTGTTAACGGTTGGATGTTGCATTGGCATAATTTTGCATTAATCTGCGTGAAAAATATTTAAAAAGGGGTGGCCAATATGCAAAGAATAAAAAAAGGTTTTTCACTAATCGAGTTACTGATAGTTCTTGCAGTAATAGCCGCTGTTGCTTCTGTAATGACCACCGTAGCAATAAATGCGGTAAGAGCTGCGAGGGCTACAAAGGTAGCTTACAATTTCAGGATTCTTTCTCAATCAGTAACAAACAAAATTTACATAGACAATGAAATTCCCTCCACTATAAATGAACTGGGAGAAAATATTGATACGGAGAATTACGGTGTAGCATGGAGGGAAAGTGACGGTTACTATGAATTTGTCGTATTCACTTCCGAAGACGTAGATATAACTACGCTTCATGAAAAACTCCTGAACGTTAGCGGAACGGCTCCTTCGGGTGATTTTACTTTCATTGCTGGCGGCAAAAGTGATTTTGATGGTATGACTGCATGTTATATCTTCCTGCTGGATGAGCAGGGTAATCCTGCGTCCATGTCTTACGGCTCTTACACCTTTGACGAAGATTTTGATATCAGCACGTTGGTGTCGGTTTATGGAAGGGACTGGGTTGCAACTGAACAGGGACTTATGCCATCAAAATGGGGCGAAGCAAGAGCAATTCTTCCCGGAGATGAAACCTGGACAGATTACATCGTGAACGTTGTTGCAACGTATTCTGAGGGTAATGGTTATGCAATATACATAAGGGCGACAGGTGAAGCTGATAACATAACAGCTTATGCTTTTCAGGTTGATCCCGGATACGGTTCCGGTGCGTTTTTAGTAAGACCTGTATATGACGGTAGGGAAAGATCGCCCATAGCAATAACATGGTTCAGAAATATCGATGATGGTTGGACCCTGCCGGTAAGACCCGAAAAGCACTATATAACTATTACCGCAAAAGGGAATCACTTCACCATGACCTTTAACGGTATTGAGGTTCTTAACTTTACAGACGATAGATTCCCCAGCGGACGGGTAGGAATTAGAAAATGGCATAAGACAGATGTAGCCTTTGAAAGCATAGAGATACAGCAGAATTGATCCTAGAAGGAAAGTGCTTATCATGTACTTTGCATCTCAATTTCCAAAACTTTTCCTATCCTCTTCATAAACTTTTTTCATTTTATATGATTTAGTGATGTCTCTTTCTGTCTGTCTGAAACGAATAATTCCCAAAATGATCGTAAATACCGACATTGGAATCAAACTATAACCAAGGAAAACCCAAATTGTTTCCGTTGGAAAAAGTTTTATGAGAGATAATCCAGAAACGAAGAACATGAATCCTGTTCGTACGTAAGCAAGCAGCGTTCTTTCATTAGCAAGTTTTGATCTGCTAATAGCTAAATAATCGCGAAGTATTAGCTTGTTCGTATCGAATTCTTTGCGTTTTTCAATTTCTTTTTTGCTAATTTTCACTCCAATTCCCGTCCTATTTTTATATTTGCAAACGACATGAAGCATTCTCCAAAGAAACTATATCATACATTTTTCCTAACCTTAATCTCTCTTTTAGTACACTTTCTGTATAACCACTCACCAGTAAAACTAAAAAACAGGATAATCATCAAAAATACCAATGTCAACAGAGAATGACTCAGTAAATAACGAACTAATATCGAGAATGAAACAAGATTTCCTATGATAGCGAGCCATATCAGGATTAGATTGCCATGAGTTTCCTTTCGTAATCTCAAGTGTCCGATATTAACGGCTGCATAAACTAAAAGGAATGATGCGCTGCCTACCATAGCAATTTTGCTGAGGTCAAATAAATTAGCAAATACTATAACAAGTCCGGCTGTTATAAACAAGCCCTCTATTCCTCTTCCCCAAACTTTTTTTTCGAAATACTTAGGTAATTCGCCTTCTTTAGCAATTATGTAACTAACGTTTGCTCCGCCATAAAGGGTCGCATTGATAGCTGACGCAGTTGAAAATAAAGCAGCAATAGCAATTATCGTGAACCCTATTGAGCCAAGAAAAGGTTTAGCCGCTTCGGCCAGGGCATAATCCTTTGCTCCCACAATCTCAGACAATGGCAAATTTCCTATCACTGCCAATGACACACCAACATAGATCATAATAACAATAAAAACACTCAAGTAGAGAGCTCGAGGAAGAGTTTTAGCAGGGTCTTTCATGTCTTCTGCAGCATTTGTAATCAAACCGAACCCTTCATACGCAAGGAAAACAATCGCTGCTGCAAAAAGTATATTATTAACTGGTGGAAATCTAGAGGGAGATAATAGTTCTGGTTTTATAAAGAAAAACCCAGCAATGGCAAATAATACGAGTATTCCCACCTTTATTGTAACAATAAATAATTCCGATCTACCCACAGCCTTCGACCCAATAAAATTAACAAAGACGAATAAAAGAATAATACCTGTCACAAATATATTCAGTAGCATTGAGGGAGCATCTGGAAAAAAAGTCAACGCATATGCTGCAAACGCTCGTGCATAAAGGGAGAGTGCCAGAATATAGCCAATCCACAGCAGAATGTTGAACCCTCCGCTTAAAATCCCACTACCAAAACTCCTGACCAGAAACTCAACAGGTCCACCAGCAGATGGATATTTTGCTCCCAATTTGGCATAAGAATACGTACTAAAAAGTGCTACGATCCCCGCGATAACAAAAGAAAGATATACAGCATTGCCTCCTATCTGGCAAGCAGTACCCAATATCGAAAATATTCCTGCCCCCACCATACCACCAACACCTATTGACACAGCAGACCAAAGTCCTATCGATTTCTTTTCACCCACAGTTATTTCCCCCTAAGTAATGCTATGGTAGTACAAATTTTAATATTTTGGTTCTCTTCTTTCAAACCTCTCTATCAACTCTCATTTTTACCATCAAAAAAAAAAACAACCCTGAAACGGTTCGATGATGATCCGTCTCAGGGATCCCTGGTCAGGGGACGGGGACTTGAACCCCGGACCTCTGGTTCCCGAAACCAGCGTTCTACCGACTGAACTATCCCCTGTTCAGGTGAAATTCTATCACAGCATAGATACGATTTCAACTAACGACGTTTTCAATGAAGGCACTTCCCAGAACGATGTCGCCATCGTAAAATACCGCCAATTGCCCGGGTGTTATAGCCAGCGCCGGTTTGTCAAACTCGACTTCCACTATATTACTGAAGATTCTTATTGTTGCGCCCTGAGCCTTCATGTTGCTTCTTATCTGACACTGACACCGAAGCTCTTTTTCATCTAGATCAGCCAACCAGTTCGGTTCAATTGCTCTGAATTTTTTTCTCATCACCGCTTCTTTTGGGCCGACTACAACACGGTTTTTATCCGCATCAAGAGCTACAACATAAAGTTTTTTATCAGAAACTATTCCAAGCCCGCGACGCTGGCCAACAGTGTAAAAAGCCAACCCTTTGTGTCTACCGAGAACGTTCCCTTCCAGATCGACTATCTCACCGGGTTTAATCTCAATCCCTTCTTCAAGAAGGAACCGCCTGTAATCGTTATCCGGTATGAAGCAGAGTTCCTGGCTTTCCTTTTTTGAGTGAACCGGAAGCCCTAATTCTCTTGCTATTTCCCTTATCTCTTCCTTGGTCATATTACCATTGGGGAAGATTATATACGGAAGTTTTCTTCTCTTTATCCTTGAAAGAAAATAAGCCTGGTCCTTATATTTTGCAACTCCACGAGCAAGACTTAATCCGTACTTCGGATGCTCAACAATTCTCGCATAGTGCCCGCTGGCAAATTTTTCCATTCCGTCGCCGAAGGCTTTCTCCATGAGAGCACCAAATTTCATCAGATCATTACAACGAACACAGGGATTCGGTGTCTTTCCTGCTTGATATTCTCTTATGAAATAATCGATAATTTCTTTCCTGAAAATATCATTCAATTTTACTATCCTCAGTTCAATCCCGAGCTTGGCCGCTATTTTGTGCGTGTCGATAGTATCTGAAGGACTGCAGCAAACCTTCTTCTTTTCAGGGACAAGTTCAAATAACGCATCCGGAAGGTTCTTCATGTGATATCCGACAACATCATGTCCCTCTGCCTTTAAAATCGCAGCAGCTACCGCGCTATCGACTCCGCCGCTCAATGCCACACCTATTTTCACAAGCATCACCCGATCGATTCTAACACTCTTCTTTGTTTCAAAGGTTTCGAATAGTATAATGACTATGAGAACCTTAATTCAATGAAACCTCCCACAATATAATAAGCCTGTGCTGGATGAAAGTTTACGCTACCACAAAATAGACTGTACCGCCTTCTACCCCAGACAAGATACAGGAAATATCCACAAACAAGTTAACAAATTTTCAGCAAAAAGGTTTGAAAGATTCTTTGGAAAGAGTCAAATCTAATCATTGCCCATGAACCGTCAGGAGAGCAATTTAAACCGGGGATCCTATTGAATTCTACGTTTTACTTTTTTTGTAAACTCAAGGTGCGTAAGTCGAAATCATAATAATGTAGACTATACAAAATCAATCAGGGGAGGAAAAAGCGATGAAACGAATACTGGTTTTTGTGCTTTTGTCTCTTTCAATAATTTCATTTGGTTCTTACAAGCTGGGAATTCTGAGTTTTGAATCACCTTATTCGATTCACTTCTATGGTCTTACCGAAGATCTCGTTTTTGCTGACGATCAGGGTCGCAGTTACCAGTTTTCTAACGTTATTGAACCAGAATTAAGCCTGAAAGCAAACAAATCCTCCGCTTTAGAATTTGGTATAGATTCTTATGATCTTCAGATAAGTGTCTGGTTTGACACTCTCGGGATCCTGGGTGCCGGACGAAACGAATTCAGGATAGGCTGGAGAAAAGGATTCTTTGAAGCCGGGATCGGTATCAGAACCCTGTTTATAAACATCACCAAACAACTGGCCTGGCGCTTAGCAGATTATTCTTACTACATGACAATAGACGGAACATTATTTGATCCCACACAAACTGAAGTCCTTTTGATTCACAGGATTAACGATTACTGTCCCGGAATTTATTTCACTGCTTATTTCGGAAATTTTTGGTTTTCCATTGCAGGCTATCCATTCGAATTTTCCTCTATTTTTGAAGAGCGTTATTTGAAGATCAGCGACGACGATAATGAAGAAAAAATCTATTACCCAGGTGGAGGTTCCTTTAGCTTTTCGAACGATGAATTCTCTTTTGCGATAGGCTGGAGCTTTAAACTCTTTTAGAACAGCCTTTTATATCCATTGATTGGAGGGGTGAGATTATGAGGAAACTGAGTTTGGTTATCTTGCTTGTTGCCCTGGCTGCATTTGCTTTTGGAAAAACTTACGTTGTAGGAACGAGTGCTGATTTTCCGCCGTTCGAGTACGTGGAAAACGGTGAGTTCAAAGGGTTCGACATGGACCTGATAAGAGCGATAGCTGACGAAATGGGATTCAATATCAAGATTGTTGATATGAGCTTCGATTCCCTTATCGCTGCTCTCGTTTCCGGAAACCTTGACATCGTTATCGCGGGAATGACCATCACTGCGGAACGTGAAGCGGTTGTCGATTTTTCCAAACCTTATTGGACGGCTGACCAGAGCATTATAGTTAAGGAAGATTCTGACTACACAGTTACCGTTCTCTTTGGGAAGCATGATATTGGTGTTCAGACCGGTACAACCGGTGACCTGTGGGTTGAAGAGAATCTTGTAAAGACAAAGATCCTCACTGGAAAGTTCAAGAGATACGATACCTTTGTTCTTGCACTCACCGACCTTATCAACGGCAACGTGGACGCAATCGTTCTGGATTCACCGGTTGCAGAGAGGTTTGCTGAAACAAGGCCGGTGAAAATAGTTGGTATAATCGTTACCGGTGAAGAATACGGTATAGCCGTAAGAGAAGGAAACAAGGAGCTTCTAAATCTGATAAACGAAGGAATTCAACGTTTGAAGGAAAACGGAAAACTTGGAGAAATCGTTGAAAAATACTTCAAGTGATTACGAAAGGCGGTAGAGAGCTATCGAAAAGATAAACATCATTATCGAGGCTTTACCGGCTCTTCTGAACGGCACATGGATGACACTGAAATTGACCTTCTGGTCTCTGGGGTTAGGGCTGATTTTAGCCCTCCCCTTTTCTTTCGGCCAGGTTTACGGTGGAAGAATTGCAAAAGGAATCATCGTTGTGTACGAACGACTGTTTAGAAGTATTCCCCTGCTCGTAATCCTGTTCCTGATCTTCTATGGCTTTCCAAAAATAAATGTGAGGTTTTCACCCTTTACGGCCTGTATTCTAGGCCTCGGTTTAAGAAGCGCAGCGTATCAATCACAGATTTTCAGAGGAGCCATTCAATCGGTGAGTGAAACACAGATGCGTGCAGCTCGATCTCTCGGTATGTCGCGTCTTCAGGGCTTCAATCATGTTGTTCTGCCACAAGCCCTCCGTATCGCACTACCCGGATGGACAAACGAATTCACGATTGTTCTCAAAGATTCTTCTCTGGCCTACGCGCTCGGTGTTACAGAGCTTTTGAGGCAGGGGGGCTATATCATTTCAACAAAATACGAACCGATGCTCATATACCTGAGTGTTGCTGTCATCTATCTTGTGATAACTTTAGGAATCAACCGGGGTCTGGGTGCTGTGGAGAAAAAACTCGCTATCCCGGGCTTCGCAGTTAAGGAGCAGATAAGATGAGCGGTAGAACTACAAACAAACCATTATTACGGATTGAGAATCTCAAAAAGAGCTTTGGTGATAACGAGGTTTTGAAAGACATTACTTTCTCCGTGAACGAAGGAGAAACCAAGGTCATCATCGGGCCAAGCGGCACCGGAAAGAGCACCTTGCTCGCGTGTATCAACATGCTTGTCACACCGGATTCAGGAAAGATATGGTTAAAAGATATGGAAATTACAGGCGCAAAGGATCTGAACAAAATAAGGCAAAGAATAGGGTTCGTTTTCCAGGATTTTGGGTTATTCAACCATCTAACAGCATTGCAAAATGTGATGATCGGTCTGACCAAGGTTAAAAAAATACCGAATGATAGAGCCAGGGAGCGTGCACTTGAAGAGTTACGGCGCGTTGGACTGGAAAAATCTGCAAATTTCTATCCGGCCCAACTCTCGGGCGGACAGAAGCAGAGAGTGGGAATAGCCAGAGCGCTTGCCATGGACCCTGACATCATTCTTTTCGACGAACCAACCTCCGCTCTCGATCCCGAACTCATAGGTGAAGTCCTTGCCGTTATGAAAGACCTTGCGAGCAGCGGTATGACGATGCTCGTAGTTACCCATGAAATGGGATTCGCCAGAACGGTTTCAGATGAGATTATCTTCATGGAAAACGGGGTCATCGTGGAACAGGGCCCACCAGAAGAATTGTTCAGCAATCCTAAACACGAACGAACGAGGCAATTCCTGTTTAAATTAACGGAGCTCTACGGGGATGGTGGCGGATGATTGAAAGAGTCATAGATATAATAATAAAGTTCTGGCCTGAATTTTTAAGGGGTCTCGGTGTCACTCTCGAAATGACCCTTATCTCCGTTGTAGCGGGTTTTTTAATAGGAATACTCCTCGCTCTGGCCAGGGTTTATGGCAATGCTTTATTAAAGGGGATTGCCACGGTAATCATCGAAGTCATTCGGGGTACGCCATTGCTGGTTCAACTCTTCATTCTTTATTATGGCCTTCCGCCTTACGGTGTTTCCTTGACACCCTTGACAGCTGCCCTCATAGGATTCTCCATAAACAGCGGCGCGTACCAGGCGGAATATTTGAGAAGTACCATAAATTCGATCCAACATACTCAAATGCTCGCCGCGCGATCTCTGGGCATGACAAAATGGCAGGCAATCTTCAATATAATTCTACCTCAGGCCCTAAGACGGGTAATACCCGCGTGGACCAACGAGTTCATCTACCTTTTGAAATATACTTCATTAGCTTACATCGTTGGTGCGCCAGAGCTGATGGCTAAAGCTAAGTTTATAGCCAGCAGAAACTTTCAATTTTTTGAGGTTTATCTGGTTGTTGCTTTAATTTACCTTATTGTCGTTCTTGCTTTCACGAAAATCCTGACAACGGTGGAGAAAAAAGTCCGTATACCTGGTTTAGAATGGAGTAGATAGCATATCACTGGAGGTGTCAGACTTGGTAATTATCCATGGTAACGACCTAACAGTCGAGCAAGTCTACTCCGTTGCCTTTCATGGTGAAGAAGTCAGGATAGCGGAATCAACTCTTGACGAATTGAAAAAAAAGCGACTTTTTCTCGAGGAAATGCACAATAAAGATGTCATTTACGGCATTAACACTGGGTTCGGAATTCTCGCAGACAAGCGAATATCGGACGACGATCTCGAAAAACTTCAGGTAAACATAGTCAGATCTCACGCGGCTGGTGTGGGAGAACCTCTCAAAACCGAGCTTGTAAGGGCTATCATGCTCGTTCGAGCTAACTCTCTCTGTAAAGGTTACTCTGCTGTAAGGCCGGAGGTCGTTCAACAGCTTGTCAATTTCCTGAATAAAGGCATAGTACCAATTGTGCCGGAACAAGGATCTGTGGGGGCAAGCGGGGATCTCGCACCATTAGCGCACATAGCGCTAGCTTTGATCGGAGATGGAGAGGTTTTCTACAACGGAAGAAAAGAAAAAGCTCTGGAAGCCATTCAAGCTGAAGGTCTTAAGCCTCTAACACTGAAAACCAAAGAAGGATTGAGCTTGCTCAATGGGACAGCCTTCATGGCTGGAATAGGCGCATGCAGCGTGTATATAGCCGAAAAGATGTTCGATAAAGCTATCCTTGTAGCCGCTATGTCGGTGGACGCCCTGATGGGAAGCACCTCCCCTTTTGATCCAAGGATTCAGGAAGCGCGACCCCATCCCGGCCAAAAATATGTTGCAAAAAAACTGAGAGAATATCTTGAAGGAAGCGAGATAAGGAGATCTCACCTTCACTGTGATAAAGTACAGGACGCGTATACATTGAGAACCATCCCGCAGGTTTACGGCGCTTTTTACGACACCCTTCAATACGTTAAATCCGTAATTACAAGAGAAATAAATTCCGCAACAGATAATCCTCTGATTTTTGATAACGGTGACGTGATCTCTGGAGGAAACTTTCATGGCGAACCGATAGCGCTGGTACTCGATTTTCTGTCCATTGCCCTTACCGATATGGCCAACATGATGGAAAGGCGCGTCGACAGGCTCGTAAACCCAAAACTCAACAATTTTCCCGCTTTCCTTACCCGGGGCAAAGAAGGTCTGAACTCCGGCTACATGATCTGGCAATACACTGCGGCAGCGCTGGCTTCTGAGAACAAAACCCTCGCGCATCCCGCGTCGGCCGATACCATCCCCACATCTGGATTTCAGGAAGATCATGTTAGCATGGGTGCCTGGGGAGCGCGAAAGCTCTGGAAAATCCTAAAAAACTGGAGCAATATCCTGGCAATTGAAACCGTCCTCGCCTACAGGGCTCTTTCTTTCAGGAAACCAAAGAAATCCGGAAAGGCGATTGAAGGGTTTTTCAAAGAACTCTCAAATATCCTTGAAGAACACGTGGAAGACCGTTATTTCGGGAAAGAATTCGCGGATGCAAGGGATTTCTTGTTAAAATCGCAAGGACTTAAAGGGTTTTAAAGTTTCAATAAATAAACAAATAAAAAAAGGGGGAGCAAAGCTCCCCTTTTTTGGTGCCGGAGGCGGGACTTGAACCCGCACAGGCGTAATGCCCACATGATCCTGAGTCATGCGCGTCTGCCAATTCCGCCACCCCGGCGCACAAAAATAGTTTAGCATTAACGGTTATGGGTGTCAAGACGCGCCTGATCCGCAATCCATATCCTTCTGGACATCAAAAAAACACAGCAGGATCTTTTTCAAAAAAATCTTTATCGATTCTTCTGTTATGTTGTCCGCCATGGTATATGCGCTCATGAATATTCCTCTCATGAAGGCAAACATTTCATCAAAGGGGATTTTGAATTCGTCCCTGTATCTTTCGTATGCCGCCATAAAGACCTTTCTATACTCCGAGGTTATCTCCCGATATTTGCTCCTGTCCTTTAGTCTTTCTCGATGGAACATCGCCAATATTTTGCTCCTGTTTTCTACATCTTTTGACAGCTTTTCGGCAAGCAATTCGAGGAATTCCTTAAGGTTTTTGGACATCTCAAGTGCGTATCTGGCGCCATCCACGAATTCTTCGAAGATCCTGTGAGCAACGGCACCAAAAATCTTTTCCTTCGATGAAAAATAAACGTATATTGTCCCTTTACCAACCTTCGCGTCTTTAGCAATCTCGCTTATTGAAACATTAGCATATCCTTTCTCGGCAAAGAGTTTCTCTGCGCTTTTGAGGATTCTGTCTTTCTTATCTTCCTTCTTTATTTGCACTTACCACACTCCTCCAAGAACCAATCCGTAAATACCTGGAACGACAAATATATCACTTATGAGACTGTCATCACAAAACGATTTTACTACTTCATGGGCTACATACGCCACAACAGAGGATATCACAGAATCAACGATCAGGTTTTCAACCTGAAAATCTCCATTGAATGCAAGGTACACGTGCTTTGCCATCACTCCACCAATCACCGTTCCAACAACAGCACCTGTTTCTATGGCATCCGCCATGACGGTTGAGAAGGGAGAGAATATATCATCTGAAACGAACCCCATCTTATTCATTATGATGAGAGCTGGCACCGCTAAATTCTCACCGATATAAGCGCCAGCAGATGAACCAACCGCCGACAGCCCCGCCAGCACAGGGCTATAATCCAACGAAAACGCAAGAACTGACATGACCAAAATAAATAATACCAGCATTTTTCTCATATTACCGCCTCACAATCTGAATAGCGAATCTTCAAGTGTGATATTGATCTGAATATCAAAGACGAATATTTCGTACACTTTCTTCCCATCCTGGTATATAACAATCTTCACCGGAGCCAGCGTTTCAGAATCAAACCACACTTCCTGCTTTTCATCTGCTTTCTGAAATACATAATGGTAAGTATTAACTTCTTTCTTGTTTATCTTCAAGGTTTCCTCGCCGATATATTCGTGCTGCATGTTGCTGAAAACTCTGTCAAGGTCACCATAAACAAAATCAAAGAATATTCCCATATCCCTTCCAGGAGCTTTGTTCTTATCAAAATCCCCACTGAGTTCCTTTTTCATAGTCCTTTTTAAACTGGAAATATAATTGTAGAAGTACTCACCGTCGATCGCTACAATGCTGCCTTTCATGTTTCTCGGTGCCGTATATTCTATCCTCAGTTTCTGGCCATCCCGATTGAAATAGAACAGGAATTCGACCTGGCTCTTACTTCTCTTTGAGAACTTTGTAGCGTTCACAACACACTTAATTGTCTTCATATTTTCTGATGTTACCAATACATCGTTGAGTGAAACCGAAAACACGGCACTCGCCACTATCACCATTACCAAAAAAAGCCCCGTGACCATCTTAAATTTTCTCATTGCGGATACCTCCTTTTATCAATATTTTTCTAAACGCAAACAATCCCAAAATACTCAAGGCCACCTGTATCAGCGTTGAATAAAACGATATGCTGAAGATCTTCATATAAGCCTTTATAAGATTGTCCATGACAAAGATAGAGCTAAAATCGACATTTGCTATTATTATCCCGGCTATTGTAGGTCCAACGATTCCTCCAAGGCTCCTCATAACACTTGCTATTCCCGCAGAGACACCCTGTTTTTCTTTTCCACCTTCTTCCATGATCACGTAATTCATCGGCGTCATTGAAATTCCGAGTCCCGATGCGAGGAGTATAGAGTAGATGTAGAATGAAGGCCCATCATCTACCATTTTTACGAAAAGATAGGAGAAGCTCGCAAAAAGAAGTGCACCTATAACCATTGATTTCCTTGCTCCAAATCTTTTTATTAAGATCCCTCCGAGCATGACGAAGAAAATCATCGCTATTGCGAAGGGATCAATAGCGTAAACAGATTCCGAGACTCCGTATCCAAGCATTGTCTGGGTAAACGAAGGCAAGAAAGTAACAAAAAGGAACATAGAAAAACCAAAGAAGAAAGCAATCAGGCTATAAATCAAGAAGGATGGATTCTTGAAATCTCTCATATCTATTACCGGATTTTCTACCTTTAGTTCTCTAGTGACAAAGAGAATAAACGATATAACCATGGCAATCATCGGTACTAAAACTTCAGGTGAAAAGAAGGAATTCACCGCAAGGTACTTCATCATGAACATAAAAGAAATTATGGCAGCCGCAAATAAAATACTTCCAATGTAATCTATAGCCTCATGCTTTTTAAACTTTAATGTCTCCTTCAAGAAAGAAACAGCTATCGGAATAACGATCAGCGTCAGGATGAAAGGAACTATGAACATCCACTTCCAGCCAAGATGATCATAGATAATACCTCCGAGGTTTACTCCGACAACAACACCAAGCCCGTAAGTAGCATTAACGAGCGCGAGGGCTTTACCTTTAGAATCCTGGTAAAGCTCAACAGCCATGGCATTCGCCACCGGCAGAATCCCACCGGCACCGAAACCCTGGATCATCCTCCCAAGAATAACGATATTGAAGTCATTAGATAAGAAGCTCAGGAGAAGACCAAAAGAAAAAATCGATGCCGAAGCTATGAAAACCTTTTTTCTCCCAAAATTATCACTCATTCTTCCGATCATTGGCATGAAAGAGGCGTACGCCATCATAAAACCCGTCATCAACCACATAGCGTAGCCCTGATCGACCTCAAATATCTGTCCTGCTATTCCAAGAATAGGTGCCACAATCGTTATGCCAACCGCTGATATGAAGTTTACAAAAAGTATCGTGAACATGGACATTCTTTCAACCTCCTTTATAATACCGACCAGTCGGTATTATGATACACCTTTATATATTACATGTCAATTGTGGCGATTGAAAAAAATGCAGATATGCAATCCGAAGCACGAAGTTTTTTTATTTCCTTATTTTTAACAGAATAAGGTTTCTTTCAGTATCTGAATCCTATCGCTTATTCTGGTTGGTGAAGGCGCCTTCGCTAAGCAGTTTGTTGAACTTTTCTATTTTTTCTTCCTCCCCAAGAACCATGAGGGTATAGCCGGGGTAGATTCTCGTTCCGGCACTGGGATTGAAGATATTTTTCTCGCCATTGTTAATCGCTATAACGATCAAACCAACTTTTTTGGGAATCTCCATTTCACCAAGGGTCAAGCCATCAACCGGGAATCCTTCTTCCGGAACGACAATTTGTTCAAAACGCAGTTCTAGATCGCCTGAGCGGGTAATGGAATCGAGGAACCCTACAATTACAGGGTTCATTAGCATATTCACGATCCTGTGTGCACCAATCTCTGTAATGGGTACCACATTGTTTGCGCCCGCGTATTGCAGTTTTTTAATGCTCTCATGCTCATTCGATCTAGCGATTACGTTCAGGTTTGGATTGAGACTTTTCGCGGTTAGAATAACAAAAACGCTTTCCGCATCGCTATCCAGCGTTGTTACCAATCCTCCAGCCCTTGTCACGCCCGCTTGAATCAGGACCTCTTCATTTTTGGCATCTCCAAGAACGTAGTAAAGATTTTTCTTTTCTTCATCTAGCAGATGAGATATCAGTTGCTCATCCCGATCCACGATAACAACCTTTTTCCCTTTTCTCGCTAGCTCCTTCGCGACGGTAAGTCCGACCGTTCCAGCCCCGATAACTATGCAATGCCCTGTGAGCTTTTCTATCGCTTTCAAGATCCTTCGCCTCCTGAGAAATTCATTAACCCTTCCCTCAACAACAAAAGCCGTGATATTCGAGAATCCGTAAACAACGACCGTTACACTGGAGAGTATCAAAAAGCTGGTAAATATTTTTCCAGCTTCTGAAAGGTCTCCTGGAGTACCGTACCCTACGGTAGATATGGTTATTACTGTCATAAAGAAAGAATCGAGGAATGACCAATCCTCGATCACTCCATAACCAAAGGTACCAAATAGAATAACACCGATTATCATAAATATTGAACGTAAGATTACCCGGTGTTTCGTTGAAATTTCATCCATTTTATCCCTCCAGAGAAAATAATAACAGAAATCGCGTAAAACAGTTAGCTCCGGATTGTGATAAAATTTTGAAGAGGAGGAAGCTATGAAGCGCTATAATCTTAAACCACATGGTATACCAAACTTTATCCAGGAATCTCTTGACAACGAACAATTAAACGCCGTTCTCAATTCTAAAGGGAGAACGCTTATCGTTGCAGGACCTGGCTCCGGTAAAACCAGGGTCATCACGTTCAAGATCGCTTACCTTGTCTCTTCAGGGGTGAATCCTCAAAATATCCTTCTGGTCACGTTTACAAGGGCTGCTTCCAGAGAAATGATAGAAAGAGCAAGAAGAGTCAGCGGTTCTGACCTTCGGGGAATGCTTGCGGGAACTTTTCATCACGTTTGCAATCATTTTCTTCGGAAATATGCCACCCACTTAGGTATCTCATCTGATTTTACAATCCTCGACAGAGAAGACTCCAAGGATTTAATAAAACACTGCAAAGCCCAATTGATGGAACAGCGTGGAAATGATGGTTCCCTCAAGCTTCCAAGCCCGGGAGTTATCCAGAGTATCTTCTCCTATTCCGTAAACTGCATGGTTTCACTTGACGAATCAATAGCAAAGCACAACCGTAAGTTCTTCGCGGTTCGGGATGAGCTCGAGGAGATATGGAAAAGCTACACTCAACTGAAGTTAGAACACAACACCCTTGATTACGATGACCTTTTGATAAAAGCCGTTGAATTGTTTGAGAATAACCCAGAAATCTTAATTCGTGAATCTTCAAGATTCCAATGGATTCTGGTAGATGAATTCCAGGACACCAATCTCGTACAGTACAAACTCGTTGAGATGCTTGCGGGTGTACACGGCAATCTCATAGTCGTCGGGGATGACGCCCAATCGATATACTCTTTCCGTGGCGCAAGGTTCGAAAACGTGTACGACTTCCTGAACCGTGACCAAACCTCCGTGTTCAAGATTCAAACCAATTATCGTTCAACACCGGAGATCGTCAGGCTGGTAAATCATCTTGTCCCAAAAAGCTCCCTTGAAAAACAATTGAAAGCTGTTCGGCCTTCAGGCCCGGTTCCAGTGATCGTGGAAACCTGGGACAATCTTGAAGAAGCTTCCTTCGTGGCTCAAAAAATCAATGAGCATATTGAAGACGGCATTCAACCAAACAGGATAGCTGTGCTGTACAGATCTCATTTCCATTCCATGGAACTACAACTTGAATTAGACAGGAGAAGAGTCCCTTACATAGTTTTCTCAGGCCCAAAGTTCGTTGAAACCGCTCACGTTAAAGACATCCTCGCTTTCCTTAAGATCCTTCAGAATCCATACGATCAATTATCCTGGGGAAGGGTATTGAGGCTTTTCCCCGGCGTTGGTATACGTAGAGCAACCCAGATCATAAATGCTATTAGAGAGTCTTTAGGAAACGACAACGAGGTTATTTCCGCTCTCAGGCCATTCGCAACTCCCCGGGTACGGATAGAAAGATTGATTTCACTTTTAGAAGAGCTCAACAGTGAGCAAAGCCCGGAAGAAGTGATTTCAACTATTTATAAAGGCTTTTATGGTGAATATATGGACGAGCATTTTTCTGACGCCAAAGAAAGGCGTATGGATATCGAAAGGCTTATAGAAGTTGCAGATCGTTACGATAGTATAGGAGAATTCCTCGAAGATCTCGCCGTCAGCGAAAAGGTTGATATAGAAAGAGAAATAGTTGACAGAGAAGAGAAAATCGTGTTAAGCACCGTTCATCAGGCAAAAGGGCTTGAGTGGGATGTTGTTTTCATTCTCGCCATGAATCCGGGAGATTTCCCGCATGCTCTTGCAATAATGGAAGGAAACCTCGATGAGGAGGAGCGAATCTTCTATGTGGCTGTCACAAGGGCCCGGGATTATCTTTACCTCATACGCCAGAGAACCGGCAGGTCGCGCCCAATGATCGGAAACTCCTACGTCTTCAGGAGCGGACATGACTTTCTTACAAAGATCCCGGAGGATGTGGCTGAAAGATGGGACGTTGGGTGGAATATTTAATACCATATTTCTCTTGATTCCTATGAAGGAGGGGAAAAAATGAATGCTCTGTATCTCCCACTAACTGCGGGTGTTCTTTCGACCATCTTTGCATTTATCATGCTTGCCCGTACTTTGAAATTTTCACCCGGTAACAAGACTATGCAAAAATTATCCGGTTACGTTCAAGAAGGTGCATCTGCCTTTCTCTCTGAGGAAGCACGCAAGATATTCCTGGTGGCCGTCTTAATAGCAGCGGCTCTGGGTATAATCTTTCAGTCGTTCAAATACCCAATCGCTCTTCTTTTCGGTGCCCTTGTATCGGAACTTGCCGGCGTAATGGGGATGTACGCCGCGACGAGAGCAAATGCCAGGGTTACCCAGGGAGCTACAAAAGGATTATCTGAAGCCTTTAAGGTAGCCTTTTCCGGTGGTTCCGTCATGGGGCTCTCTGTTGCGGGATTCTCCCTTACCGGTTTGAGCATAATAATGCTTGTTTTCAAGGATTCTTTCCTCTACAACAACATCACAGAAATATCGCAAGCCTTCGGAAAAATATCTTTCCTTGATCCGGTTATGATAGTAAGCTCTTACTCTCTTGGTGCGAGTCTCATTGCCCTGTTCGACAGGGTCGGAGGCGGTATGTACACAAAGGCGGCCGACATGAGTGCTGACCTTGTCGGAAAGGTGGAAGCGGGAATCCCCGAAGACGACCCGAGAAACCCCGCTACTATTGCCGACAACGTCGGAGACAACGTTGGAGACGTGGCCGGGCTCGGTGCGGATATTCTCGAATCCTATGTCGCTTCTGTTGTTTCTGCCATCGTGCTTGCCATCTTCATGAAACTCGCAGACAAACAAATGATCAATGGGCAGGTCCAATACGGGATGAGCCCTGAACAATATTACGGATTGATCCTGCTTCCAATCCTCATCGCCGGCGTTGGTGTCCTTTCTTCACTCGTTGGAGTGCTGGTTGTGGCAAACATGAAGGCGAAGGATGCCAGAAAAGCCCTCGGTTTTGGTAACGTATTCACCGGTATTCTTGTCCTCGCATCAACCGCTATCGTGATCGGAATCGCCGCACCAGATTACGCATTCAAAGATACCTTTATTCTCAACCCTGAATTCGTTTCCAGATGGAGATTGTTCTTAGCAATCGCCAGCGGTCTGATCGCCGGGTTGATAATAAGCAAATTAAGTGAGTACTACACCTCCTACGACTACAAACCTACACAGGATCTCGCCGAAAAAACAAAAAGCGGTGTTGCAATAAACATAACCTCTGGATTGGCGCTAGGTATGGGAAGCACGTTCTGGCCAGTAATTGTCCTGGCTATCGCCATTCTCGGTGCCTACTGGTCAGCGGGTGTCTATGGAATAGCAATAGCGGCCCTTGGAATGCTTTCATTCGTTGGGTACATTGTCAGCGTTGATAGCTATGGCCCTGTTGCCGACAACGCCGGTGGAATCGCCCAGATGGCTGAACTTGATCCAAAGGTTCGTGAGATAACGGATAGACTTGATTCTGTCGGAAATACAACCGCTGCAATCGGTAAAGGATTCGCGATCGGTTCAGCAGCTTTCGCGGCTCTTGCGCTCATAGTTTCTTATATATGGAGTGCCGCACATTCTGCGGAGGAAATCGTAAACAATCCTGTAATTAATCTTGTTTCCCCCTACACAATCATTGGTTCGATCATAGGTGCAATGTTGCCTTTCTTCTTCACCTCACTGTTGATCCGTGGTGTCGCCGATACAGCAGATCTCATGATAACCGAAATCAGGCGACAGTTCAGAGAACATAAAGGGATTCTGACAGGCGAAGAAACACCTGATTATAAGAGATGTATAGAAATCACCACAAAGGGTGCGGTCAGCAGAATGCTGCTGCCCGGTATAATCGCAATCGCGACACCTTTTGTTGTCGGGTTCCTCTTTGGTAAGGCAGCGGTTGCCGGATTGCTTCTTGGAGGTCTTGGAAGCGCAATTATGATCGCGTTATTCACAGCAAATTCAGGTGGTGCATGGGATAACGCTAAAAAATACATTGAATCCGGGCATTTCGGTGGAAAAGGAACGGATGTTCACTCCGCTGCGGTTGTTGGGGATACCGTCGGTGATCCTCTAAAGGACACTGTTGGCCCTTCGATGGATATTTTGATAAAGCTCATGTCCGTCGTTTCTCTCGTTTTTGGTTCATTATTCCCGGATAAACCGTTCTGTATGTGATTACACATATAAAACACCGGGGCAAAACTTGCCCCGGTGTTTTGCTCTAACATAAATGATATGCTATCATTTTATTCCAAAAACAATTGTTCCATCGGAGGTGATTGTGTGAGAAAAGCTTTGATTCTTGCATTGGTAATGGTAATGGTTGTATCTACGGTTTCTTTATCGAGGGTAACATTGGATACTTTGACTTTTTACACCATCGATTTGGAGACAGGTAATAGTTCTATCTTTCCGATAGCTTACTTCACCTTTGAACCTATAAAGGGGATAGGGATAAGGTTAGAAGATTATCTTGCCCTCAGCCACGATACGCTTAATCTCGGGCCAATCAGTCTGATGAAACCAAGGCTTTATTACGGCTACTATTACGGTAATGATTTGAGTGTCAAGATCGGTAATTTCCGCTCGAAGTATTACAACACCAGAAAGATAAACTTCCTCAGGGTAGGCGGATTCTACGATTACAATTACGGTGTAGAAGCAAAATACGATTACGGTAATTTCACGTTCCTTGGAAGGTACAACTATGACAGTTACAATTCTGAACATCAATATGGAGGAATGATATCCTATAAAACCAAATCTTCTGCTCTTGCTTTCTACGGAATGGTTAAAGGCACAACTTATGACCTTTCTGTTGATGGAAGCCTGAAAGTAAAACTCGGCCCAGTTTCCAGCGAAATTTTCGGCGCTGTTGCTGTTTACGGTTCATCTCCTTTCAGTGCTCCACCAACTTATCTCATCGGAGCTCTTGCTGATTGGAACAAGATTTCTGCTGGAATACAGTACGCAAATCAGGGCTCCTGGGGTATCAAATACGATTACTCAGATCCTAACAAGTATTCTGAATGGGTGTTAAATACTTTTGTTGATTATTACTTTACTTCTGATATCTCTGTTGGTTTCTTCTTTGATGTGAATCCTACTGGATACAACTATGGAACAAAGTTCAAGTTGAACGATCTGGAACTGCTTGTTTCCAACGGTGATGTTGATGGTGGAATGGACGGTATCCAGAGACTGGAGCTTTCGTACTCGAACTATTTCTCCATTGACCTTGAAAAATCATTCAAAGCCCTGATAAAGAGCACAAAGAAACTGCCGAAGATAGCTGAAATCAAGAAGACAGCTAAAGTGGGAGACACCGTAACTATCAGAGGAATCGTTGCCGTTGATACCGGCGTAATGGGTAACAACGTTACTTACGTCGTAGATGAAACAGGCGGTTACATGGTCTGGGGAAGAAATGCTGCTGGTCTGAAAGCTGGCGATGAAGTCATCATAACCGGTTACATCAAAGAATATTATGGTGTTCTCGAAATCGTCACGAATTCTGATGGAAAAAATAGCTTCTGGTAAAAAGATACCCATTATCCCTGTTAGAGCTCTTGATGTATTCTCCGGAAAATACGAATCAGCGCTGGTAAAGATCACAGGTACAGTCATGGAAGTCCAGAAATACTCCATAATGGTCAAAGACGATTCTGGCGTAATAAAGGTTTACGCAAAGAAAGGAACAAACGTATCCTTCGAGGATATCTCCTTCGGCCAGAAGATCACCGTTATCGGTATCGTTTCGTTGTTCAAAGGAGAATGGGAGATCATTCCAAGATCCCAGGCTGATATACAGTAATACGTCGAGAAAGGAAAGGTGAAATATGAGTTCCCACAGATCTGTGATAAAGCAATCATGGCTGTATGTATCGTTAGTAATTTTAGTTTCAATATCTGCGCTGTTCCTCACCTCGTGTATCGAAGAACAGCCTTCTTCTTCCTTGTATTATGTAACAGAAATACTCGATGGAGACACAATTAAAATCCTTTATAACGGTAGTGAAGTCAGTGTTAGGTATATAGGCATAGACACTCCAGAGACCCATGAAGCACAAAGCCGGTTGGAGAATTCGGAATTGAAGCAATGGAATTCAACAGAGATCTTATATCTGAGTCTAAAGGATGGGTCCATATTGAATGGAGAGGATTCGACTACTACGATAGGCGGTTGGGATACGTCTATACTCAAGACGACAGAATGATAAACGTGGAGATCATAAGAAACGGTCTTGCAAGACCTTTAACCTACACGAGCACATCAGAACATTCTCAGGATTTCAAAGAAGCCTACATTGAAGCATATGAGAACAGGCGGGGGATCTTCTCGAAGTATGATCCCGATTCAGACGATCCAGCACCAACTGTTGAAGCTTCAGTTGTAAAAAACAACCTTGATGATTACCTTGGAAAAATCATCTGGTTGAAGTTTACTGTTACCTATGCCTACAAATATGAGTTTGGCTGTTCTGATGCTATAGTAGAAATTCGCGATGAAGAAGCGGATCTATTCTTTGGTGGTAATCCCAATTTCTATCAGTATCTGGGCAAGGAAGTAAAGGTTTACGGTGAGATATGGAAAGACGATTCCGGAAAACCAAAAATACTGTTAAGGGCACCTTTTGAAATCAAACCAATAGAAGAGTGAGTAAATCACAAAATTATTAACCCTAAATACCTTTGAGGGCTCCCTTTGAGCTCCAGTTAATAAATTAATTAGGAGGTGTGGGTATGAAGAAAGTACTGTTAGTTCTGTCTATTGCTGTACTTATTCTCGCGTTAACGGGTTGTCCAGGATGGTTCAATTTTGGTGACGTTCAGAAAATGACCATCCCGGAGATAATCGAATGGATCGACACCAACGAAGCGACAGATGTCAGTGAGTTCCTTGTTGAAACAGAAGGAATTGTAACCTATGCCTATTCGTACTATGCTTACATAGTAGATGCAGAAAACAACGGGATAATGTTGAGATCCGATAGTAGCGTAATAGACTTCAGAGACTTCAATCCGGGAGATAAAATTTCAGTAGTGGGTTCACCATACTTTTCTAAATACGGTGAGTACAGACTGGATACAGATACCCCCGGCGGAACGGCAACCCTAATCGAAAAAAATGTAGCACTTCCTGATCCTTACGTACTTCCAGCTGGTGAAGGGCTAACAGTTGGCTTATTTGGTAAACTTGTTCAGCTTACCGCTACATACGATGGAACAGATACTTACGATAACTATCTTTTTAATAACGGCGGAGTAACCGTTCCAGTTGTCAAGTTCTCTCCCATGCCAGCTGATCTCACTGAGGGTGCTACATACACAATCACGGGTGTTCTCGGACAGCATTACGGCTACAAAATCTTCGTATGGGATAAAAGTTACGTACTGCCTGCTGAATAATCAGTAAATCCAATAAAAAAGCCTCCCGATAAGGGAGGCTTTTAACAACAGGGGGACAGTCCACTATGTTACAGTCCCCCTGTTGTTTGGTCTCATTCATAGAACAAAACCAGATTCTGGATTAAAGATTTCAAGAATGACAGCCTTTTTCAACCGCGAAGTGGTTCGGGACAACTCCGAAGGAGTTCGTGTCAACCGCTTGCGGTTCGTGTCGATTCGCTACCCTAAGGAGTGCTCACCCCTGACGTAGTCAGGATCGAGTAGGAGAGGGGCATTGCCCCCCGTCCTCTCACAGAACCGTGCGTACGGGCCAACGTACACGGCTCATGGATTGAGTATCGGATTCTCCGACAGTGGTACATGCGAAAGCTTCATATCATACAGCCCTATCTTCTGGAAATACTTGTTCGGCAGTAGCCTACTGACCAACCGGGATTGAGAGCTTCTCCATTTGTTCATCCTTATTCCAGATATTTCGCCTCGGGTCTGTTAGCAATTTTGTGTAAACTCCCTCCGAAATATGAGAAAATAACAAAAAGCTAAGGAGGGAGAACAGTGGGAAACTTTGACAAAGAAGCAATGAAGAGATTGGTACGAGAGAGGAAATTAAAGACAACAGAAGACGCGGAAAATCTTGTAAAAGAATTATTTGGAGACATCATTAAAGAGATGCTGGAAACGGAACTTGAAGAAGAACTGGGCTATTCCAAGCATGACTATAGGAACAAAGAAACGGATAACTCCCGAAACGGTTATTCGAAAAAAACAGTGAATACCTCATATGGCAAAATAGAGCTTTCAATTCCCAGGGATCGAAAAGGTGAATTCGAACCAATAGTGGTTAAAAAGCACCAGCGAAGCATAGCTTC
>NZ_JGCK01000060.1:0-91930 GCF_001639905.1 Kosmotoga sp. DU53
CAAAATACAAAAGACAGGCTTCGCAAACAACACGAAGCCCTAGACATTTACAAACTCAAGAGTATAATAACTCATTTCCAAGAACAATTAGTGAACATCCAGATTGATAAATCGAAAGGAGGGATCCTCAACTATGTCCCTCTCAATTTCAAGTAGATTCTATTTTGAGGCATCCATCCTATTTCAAGTAGATTTATTTTTGAGGCATTACGGATTTCGAGTTACCCGAAAAAATCTTAGCAGTAGGATATTCGAAGACCGCGATCTAGGAAAAAACCAAGCCCTTCCCGAGGTAGTAAGAGCAAAGAGCGAAGCAGGATATTGAAGAGTGGGTTTGGGGGTAGAAAATCCAAGAATTACAGACTAACAACTATCAACTGGCAACCAGCAACCAAAGCTTTTTTCTACCCGAAGGAATCAGCGCTCCTTATGGGGTCAGGCTTATCCCTCAAAAAAAGGGCAGTACCGTGTGTCCAGAAAAGGCAAGTGCATTCAGTGGGAGATAAACCCACCAAGGCAAAAGCCAGAACCTTGTAGCTTGGTCAGCAAGGGGGAAGGAAACTGAACTCTTGAAGCCTGACGACAAAGCCATCGGAAGGATGGTGAGGGAGTATCCGGGCCGTAACGAAAGTGAACGCACAGGTAGCCTCGAAACCCTTATTCCCGGAAGCCGAATCCATGGTACAGGGATGAAGGCAACATGAATTCACGAAAACTGGATGAAACGTGGATTCATTCTGGCGGGGTGATAGCGACGGCACGAATACAAGGGTGCACAATGCAACTGGAGAAGCCCTCCTCATCCCTGGGAGAAATCCCTTGAGAAAGGTAGGCCATATAACCAGAATGGGAAATTGGCTGAAAGATGAGAGGGTGGCGGATGGGTTCGTAGTAGCGATGAAGGAGGGTAATGCCTCTAGAGCGAAGGAACCCTGCTGTTTGTAGTTTCTCTAACAAAAAGGAGGCAGAGGCGAAAATGAGGAAAACGCCTATCACCCTGCAGGAATTGAGGCAGAGGATATATGCCAAGGCGAAGGCTGAACCGGACTGGCGTTTCTGGGGTTTGTACGTTCATGTATGCAAAATGGAAACCCTCAAACAGGCGTACAAAATGGCTAAAAGAAACAACGGAGCGCCAGGCGTGGATGGAATGACCTTTGAAGAGATAGAAGAACTTGGAGTAGAAGAATATCTTCAAGGGTTAAGAGGGGAACTCCTCAATGGAAATTATTTTCCGTTGAAATACCGAGAAGTTAGAATTCCAAAAGGCAACGGAAAAGAAAGGATATTGAGGATACCTGCGATTAGAGACCGGATAGTACAGGGAGCATTAAAACTCATCCTCGAACCAATCTTCGAAGCAGACTTCCAGGAAGGTTCCTTTGGATTCAGACCGAAAAGAAAAGCACATGATGCCATACACGCGGTGGCAAGGGCGATAACTGAAAACAAAACAACGGTAATAGATTTAGACCTCAGTGAGTTCTTCGACAACGTGAGACACCATATACTTTTCGAAAAAGTAGCGAAGAGGGTCAACGATCCAAAGGTCATGCATTTATTGAAGCTCATCTGCAAAACGGCGGGAAAGAAAGGAATCCCTCAAGGCGGGGTAATCTCGCCACTGCTGGCCAACATATACCTCAACGATGTGGATAAAATGCTGGAAAAAGCCAAAACAGTAACAGGAGACAAAATAGCATACGCCAGATATGCAGATGACCTGGTTGTCTTAGTCAATCCAACTAACAATAGTCTGACAGAAAAGGTTCACAAAAGACTGCTGGAAGAATTCGACAAATTGCAGGTCTAAAGTAAATGAAGAGAAAAGCAAAATTGTTGACCTGGCAAGAGGCGGAAGCTTCACCTTTCTCGGGTTTGAGTTCAGACGGGTCAAAAGCAAGAATGGAAAATGGAGACCCGATTACAAACCGAACCGAAAGGCAAGAAGGAGATTGCTGACAAAACTGAAGCACGAATTCCGAAAGAATCGGTCACAATCTGTCGAAAAGGTGGTTGAAAAAGTAAATCCAATACTCAGAGGATGGTTGAACTACTTCCGGATAGGTCATTCCTCCAAATGCTTCGGATATGTAAGACAGAGAGTGGAAATGAAACTCAGAAGGCATATGATGAGGTCCCGAGGCAGGGAAGGATTCGGCTGGAAAAGGTGGAGTAGGGAAGAGATACAGAAAATCACCGGAATATACAACGACTACGAAATACGATATTACATCCCGAAAGCACTTCCAGGCCGATAGGTCACATAACCCTTGGCACGAAGCAGACAGGAAAGCCGTATGCGGGAAAACCGCACGTACGGTTTGATGTGGCAGGAGATGGAAACCTGGGTACGGCAATACTAGTGAGGCACTCCCGAAGGAAACGGGGAGAAACCGGATAGGTGTTGCCTAAACCTAAGGCGCCATCTCTTGACCCTGCTGTTTTTCGAGGTTCACCCCCGGCGAAGCCGGGCTTACCGGCTTTTAACTGATTCTCGGAAGGTAGATCGCAAAACAGTTTAGACCATTTTTGTAGTTGTAAATTACATCGCCACCGTGTAATTTTGCAACAGCCCGGGCAACCGACAGGCCAAGCCCGTAACCTTCTATTTTATCCACGTTCTTTCTCCTGTAGAAGTTCTCGAAGATTCTTTCAAGCTCTTGAGGAGGAATCTCTTCACCGGGATTAATAATTTCAATAATGATAGATTTGTCATCGCATTTGAGTTTTATTTCAATTGTGCCTTCCCTGGAGTATTTGACGGCATTTTCTATGAGATTGGCAACGGCACGTGCGAGCAGAGTTTCTACCCCGTTGAACGTTACAGCTGGTGGAACGTTTATGTGGAATTGTTTATCGGGATTAAGGACCATTTGATTTTCTATCACATCCAGAACTGTCTGCGAAAGGTCGAAAGGTTTAAACCTATTTACGATCCCTTTTTCGATGTTGGAGATTAGTAATAGATCGTTTGAGGTTTGAATAAGGTTATCTAATTCGCGGAGGCTTTCTTTGAGTGAGCGTTTCATGGAGTCAACTGAATCATTGCGGGCTAAGGCTAATTGGAGAGTTGATTTTAGAACTGAAAGAGGGGTTCTCAATTCGTGTGCGATTTTAGCGGACAAAGCTTTGGCGTCTTTGATGAGTAGTTCAAGCCTTTTAAGTGATTTGTTAACCTCGCTTTGAAGCCTCGCAATTTCTGAACCGGTGATTTTTACATTCACCCTTCTCCCGTCTATTTCTGTGTGGCTGATCTCTTCAAGCTGTTTTCCGATTTCTCCAATCGGATTGAGTAGCTTTCTGGTTATGAATATTCCTATAAGTGTTATCAATATCACGACAAAAAGGGAACCTGCAATCAACGCAATCAGGAGATTCTTGAGGAAATTCCTAATGGGTGCCAGGTTGTGAGCAACCACGAACTTGTATTGAGCACCGTTGACCGATTCTTCTGAGATATAGTAGCGATAATTTCCGTAATTACCGAATCCAGTACCTGGGGCTTCCACGTTTTTGAATAAACCACCTTTAATGCGAAAAGAAGCAATTAGCCTATCGTTCTTGTAGATTTCAAATCCCAGGTCTTCACTACCCGGTAGATTTAACAGCCCTGTACGGGGTGCATTTCCTATTGTATATGCTCTAACGATATTTCCATAAAAAGCCAGCAATCTATTGTCGACTTCTCGATATTTCAGATCGTATACGATAGCGTAGAGAAAGGCGGCTAAAAAAAGCAAAGATGAACCGTACGCAATAAGGTACAGCAGAGAGATCTTTGCTTTTAAAGTCACGTTTTATCATCTTCTTTCTTGAGTCTATACCCGATGTTATGAACTGTCTCTATTTTTTCGTCGTAACCAAAAGGTTTGAGCTTTTTTCTCAGGTAGAGCACATAAACGTCAACGATATTACTGCGCGGTTCGAACCCGCTTTCCCATAACTTATCAAGAATTTGTTCTCTGCTAAATACGACACCAGGATTACGCATGAAAAGCTCAAGGAGTGAAAATTCTTTACTGCTGAGATTCAGAGGTTCCCCTTTACAGCTGACTTCCCTGGTTTGCAGGTTCATTACAAGGTCGCCGTATTTGAGAGTTTCCTGACGAACAACCTGATTTCTCCTGATGAGTGCACGGACTCTTGCCACAAGTTCTCTAAGGTCAAAGGGTTTTGGCATGTAATCATCAGCACCGACATTAAGTCCTTCCACCCGATTTTCCACACTGCCCAGTGCCGTGAGCATCAGTATCGGTACCTGGCTCTTTTCTTCATCTCTCAAAAAACGACAAATTTCAATGCCTGACATACCGGGCAAGATTATGTCCAGTATTATACAGTCGTAGTTATAGGAAAGCGCGAGATCCAGACCTTCGTTTCCGTCATATGCCAGGTCAACGATGAAACCTTCGAGTTCAAGATATTTTTTTATATTTTCTGCAAGTTTTTTGTTGTCCTCAACAACCAGTATTTTCACCGGGTCTCACCTACCGTCCTTTTTCCCGCCGGGCGGTTTGGGTTTTGGTTTTTCGTGGTCATCTGACGGTTTGGTTGGGTGATCTGGTTTTGGTACTACAATTGGTGGTTCTGGTTTCTTTTCTTTTTCAATCATTACTTTGAGTTCTTTGATTCTTTCGTTTGGTGTGATGACATCGAGCACCATAGGGATTTCAGAATCTATTGTTATTACAGCATCACGGGTAAATATCTCCCATCGGAGTTCTTTGCCTTTTTTTACGAGCAAACCGGCAATTGGTTCTACACCTGTCTGTAAATACGCCAGGGCAAAGGCATCTTCAAGGGAAACAGCAGGCGCACCAAGATCAAGGTCACAATTTTTCTCCTCTATTGTAATAATTTTTCCAGAATCCCCGGAAATCGTTATGGAGGCTGTTGGAGTTATGACTCTCCATAACTGATTCTCGGAAGAAAGCGGATAGATAGCGAGAACATTCTCGCCTGTTAGTTCCTGTACTTTAAAGATTAGTTCAAGAGAGATGTTGCCAATATTCTCGGAAGACAGGATAGTGTTCAGCACGCCGAACTCAAACTCAGGGTCGAACAACCCTGAAGCTGCCAGCAAGGATCCTGATAATACTGCCAATATTGTTAATGCTATAGATATAATGCGAACAGCTATCACTCCCTCCTAAAAAGTATAACACCTAAAAAGGGCCCACCGAACGGAGGTGGGCCCGGTAAAACTCTTATCTATTATTCCGCGTTAATTTCTCCGAGATCGATATCTTCGCCATTAACTTCGATAATCTCCGGATACACAAAGATGGCTTCAGTTGTGCTTGCAGCAACATCAAAGTCTTCCTGAGAGTACACGGAGTAATCGTATACGTAGAGCATGTATTTTCCGTCTTCTACTTTCTTGAACTTGAATTCGCCTTCTTCCCACTTAGTGCACTCTTTGTGAGTGAATGTTGCGAGGACTTCGTTTTCATCTTCATCTTCACCTGGCATCGACAACAAAGCAGTTGCTTCTTCCGTATCATCAACAGGGTTTAGTGTTACGAGGAATGGTGTGGCAGAGGGGGTAGTGATTATACCAGTGACATCGTAGAGGTCATCACCGTGTCTTGAGTGGATAACAGGTGTCATATGAACATTGTCGACATTTTCTGGATCCCAGCGTCCCTGAACTATCAGAGATCTGGAGAGATCGAAATCAAGTAGAAGAACGTCGGTTTCTGAGATATCAAGTCCTTCTAATGGGCATATTAACTTACCTGCTACGACTTCTATTGGGTATTCCACGCCCAAAACGGTGATAGTTGCAACGTCGCCTACATAGAAACGTAGCTGGTCATAGGTGCCGGTTCCTTCAACGGTTCCAAGATCAATGTCTTCTCCGACGAGATCAAGGAGATTAACAACGGTGGATTCGTCGCTTATTACAAGTTCTGTAGGACTTGCATCTGAACCAATCAAGACTATCTCGTCTATCTGGACTTCAAGTCTCTCGATGTCATTGATCGGTACGACAGCATCAGTCAGGAAGACCTGCAAAGTCCCAACCTCTTCCTCGTCTTCAAAATCATTGATCCAATTAACACAACCTGTGATTGCAAACAACGTAGTAATAGCAACAAGCAGTAATACAGTGATCTTTTTCATGAAACTCACCTCCCCAAAATAATTTCTCCTTCATTCTTGTTGATACACACACATTTAGAATCCATTATTAGAATACACATTTGAGATTAAAAGGAAATTAAAAGACTTATAGAACCGAGATCCGAGAACCGAGAATCCGAGAAAGCTGCTGCGCAGCGGGCACGAATCCTTTCCGGATTGATGCGACCGGCTTCGCCGGGGCTATGGTGTGCCCGGCATGACATACAACTATAGGGTGAAAGTCCCGAATGCGGGGAGCGAGATAAGCATTAGCTGAGGGCAAGGGTGTCACTGGTAACGGTGAATCTGAAGGAAGCCTAAGGCAAAATCTGGAACTGAACGAAAGTGACCAGTGTTGGCCGGTAGAGTGGGTAACCTTGCCGTGTATGGGGAAGCCCGAGCTCCAACTCTACAGGTTTGGATGGCAGACGAACCCGTAGTAGTGTTGAACCTCTCTGAAAGGAGAAGGGACTATCGCCTTGAGCGATGGGGGTAACAGGAACCGAAAGGGTCTGTTACTTGCGAAGGGGTGAAGGGTTGAGGAAATGGCACAAAGGGAAGCGAGTATAACAGGAGCCCGTAATGGAGGCTGAAATGCCGACGGTGGTCTGAAATGGCTGGGGCAGGCAAGTAATCCATTATAGGGTTGGGTATATTCCTCGAAAGGGGTAGAAAACCGATCCTGTTATATGCGACTTATTCTGAAGGCCATGCGGAGGTCGTATAATGGTACTCAACCACCGTCGGAGAATCCGATACTCAATCCATGAGCCGTGTACGTTGGCCCGTATGCACGGTTCTGTGAGAGGACGGGGGGTTCTCCCCCCTCCTACTCGATAACTGCTTCGCAGTTGAAAAAATTAGATGTTTGCAAGGTTGTCAGCTGATAGAGCAAGGCTTACAAAGGCTGACTTGTCATCAATTAAAAGGCCTTCCAGCTTTTACTATAAGAAAAAGAAAGCTGGAAGGCCTTTTCGTTATTTGAATTACAATTACTTAGTTATATGTGTTCCAGATTTTCCCTGAATTGCTTCTTTGACTTTTTCCAGGGAGGTGATGATCGCCTCTTTTCCGGTGGATTCCACGAAATCAATGGCGGATTCTATTTTTGGATACATACTGCCCTTTGCAAAGTGACCCTCATCCATCAATTTTTTGGCTTCGTTGACTGATATGCGTTCGAGAGCTTTTTGATCAGGTTTGCCGAAGTTGATGTAAGCGTGGTCTACGGCTGTGAGAATCAGGAAGAGATCAGCATCTAGGAGTCTTGCCAGTAAAGCGGAAGCGCGATCTTTATCGATGACGGCTTCTACACCTTCAAGTGTTCCGTCATCTTTCTTTACAACGGGTATTCCACCGCCACCGCCGGCTACGAGGATGAAATCATTTCCTGTAAGAGCCTTGATTGCTTCAATCTCAACTACATCCAGAGGTTTTGGGGAAGGGACAACTCTCCTCCAGCCACGTCCGGCATCCTCTTTCATTATCCAGCCTTTTTCTGCTTGAAGTTTTTTCGCGGTTTCTTCATCGTAGAATGGTCCTACTGGTTTTGTGGGGTTTTCAAAACCCGGATCGTTTCTATCAACGATTATCTGGGTTAGAACACAGGCTATTTGTCTTTCTGTTCCCCGGCTTTTCAGTTCGTTGCCGAGAGTTTGGGTTATCAGATAACCTATTGATCCTTGAGTCATAGCATCATTTACGTCGATCGGGAATGGTGGTAATGTGTCCTTGGCAATTTCCTGCTGGACAAGGAGATTTCCAACCTGTGGGCCATTACCGTGTGTTATTACCAGATCATAGCCGTCTTCAATAAGATCTGCAAGATGTTTGACGGTACCAAGCAGATTTTTCTTCATTGCCTCTGCGCTTGGCTTTTCGCCGGGCTTGTTCAGTGCGTTGCCGCCGATAGCTACGACTGCTTTTTTCATGCTCCAAACCTCCCATTACAACAAAGTTGCTATCATAACAGCTTTAATAGTATGCTTTCTGTTTTCGGCTTCTTCGAATACCCTTGACTGTGGTCCTTCTATAACATCTCTCGTTACCTCGTTGCCTTTAACAGCAGGCAAACAATGGAGGAATATGGTATCTTTTCTGTCTGTTAGTTCCATCAATTCCTGGTTTACCTGATAAGGTCTGAGTAAAGCAATTCTTTCTTTAAGTTTGTCTTCTTCACCCATTGAGGCCCAGACATCTGTATAGATAGCGTCAGCGTTCTTTACCGCTTCAGCTGGATCGTCGGTTATTTCGATAACAGCGTTGGTACTTTCGGAAATCTCCCTGCATTTTTTTACCAATTCCTCAGAAGGCCAGAGATCCTTTGGACCACAAGCAACAAAATGCAGTCCCATTTTAGCAGAACCAATCATAAGGGAATTTGCCACATTGTTTCTGGCATCTCCCATAAAGACAAGTTTTCTTCCTCTGAGGCTTCCGAAATATTCCTCTATTGTCATGAAGTCGGCGAGTATCTGGGTGGGGTGGTAGAGATCTGTGAGACCGTTGTAAACAGGTATTCCAGACCATTTTGCAAGGCCTTCAACAGTTTTCTGTTTAAATCCTCTGAATGCTATTGCATCGAACATTCTTCCGAGAACCCTTGCGGTGTCTTCGAGATCTTCCTTGACACCGAGGTGGATATCGTCTTTTGATAGAAACACCGGGTGCCCGCCTTCTTCACCGAAAGCCGTTTCGAAAGCAGTTCGCGTTCTTGTTGATCTTTTCTCGAAGATTATGGCAAGTGTTTTCCCGAGAAATCTTTGTGTTGTTAAACCTGCTTCTTTTTTCTGCTTTTACTTCTCTGGCTATATCGAGGAGATAGCGTATTTCATCCGGTTTAAAATCCAAGAGAGTGAGAAAGCTTTTTCCTTTAAGATTTACTCCCACACAAACTCCCTCCTTTAGTAAAGTGGTATTCTTCTTATATGATACCCATTAAAAAAAATGCTTTCAATCATGTTAACCTCTTTCTGTAAACTTAGATTAAATTATATTGTCGCAATACAATGTTATGCTTCAGTATGCAAGAGTATGCGAGGTTATGCGAGTATATTCATATGGAGGTGTGATCGTGATAAAAGAACTTCTTAAGAACGATATAAAGCGAGTTGTCTCCGATCTTGGAATTGATGAAGTACCAGATTTCAAGGTCGAAATACCGCCGGAGGAATTTGGAGATTATTCTACGAATGTTGCTTTTCTTCTGACAAAAAAACTCAGGAAAAGCCCGAAGATGATCGCCGAGGAACTTTCTGGACGTTTTTCAGAATTAGAGTATGTCTTGAAAGTCACTGTTGCCGGTCCGGGATTTATAAACTTTGTTTTGAACGATTCGATATACAGAAAGAGCCTTTTTCATATTGTAGATAATCCTCGATTCTGGGAAAAAGAAGGAGATACGCTTATTCAATTTGAATTTGGCAGTGCTAATCCCACGGGTCCGTACACCATTGGCCACGGAAGGCAGTTGATATTCGGTGATGTGCTTTGCAATGTTTTTCAGGCGAGAGGTTATCGCGTACACCGTGAGATGTATATAAATGATGCTGGACGGCAGATAAAGCTTCTGGGAAGATCTTTGTGGGTTAGATATAACGAGCTTTTTGGGAAGGAATACGAGCTTCCAGAGGATGGTTATCGCGGTGAATACCTGATCGATCTTGCCGAAGAATTGAAAATCAGTTATGGTGATAGGTTTGTAGATCGTTGGGACTCTGAGATCGAGGAGTTCTTTAAGAGTTATGCTGTTGGGAAGATAATGGAAGGAATGAAAGAATCCCTTGAACGCCTTGGGATGTCCTTTGATAATTATTTCAGTGAGAAGTCGCTCGTAGATGATGGAAGTGTTGAAGAGATACTCCGAAAGTTCGATGAAATGGGTTTGACATATAGAAAGGATGGAGCTCTCTGGTTCGCCGTTTCAAAGTTTGTCGATGATGACGATAAGGTTCTTGTACGTTCTGATGGAACATACACCTATTTTCTGACTGATATAGCCTATCACTACAACAAGTACAAAAGAGGTTATAGAAGGGCTTACGACATATGGGGCGCTGATCACATGGGACATATTCCACGAATGAGAGCAGCTATGAAAGCGTTGGGAATTGCCGATGATTTCCTTTATTTTATAATTCACCAATACGTCAATATAAAACGCGGCGGAGAAGTGATTAAGATGTCAACAAGGAAAGGGCAATTCTCCACTCTCGATGAGCTCGTCGAGTCCGTTGGTAAGGATGCCACGAGATACTTTTTCGCTATGTTTGACCCTGATACCCACATGCTTTTTGATATAGATCTTGCAAAGAAGAAAAACAACGAAAATCCTGTATTTTACGTTCAATATGCCCACGCCAGGATAGCAAGTATCTTTCGAACGGCTTCACAACGCGGGATGAAATTAGATACCAGGATTCCTGAAGTTCTTATGAATGAAGAAGAAAAGCGTTTAATAAAGCAACTCGGGAACTTCCCTGAGATACTGGATCAGATTACTGAGGATTATAAAACAAACCGGCTCACGAATTACCTTGAAAGCCTTGCGGGAGCTTTTCATGCTTTTTACAATAAACACGTTGTTGTGGATGCGGATTCGCCGGAGCTAAGTATGTTCAGGCTTACACTTTGTAAAGCTGTTAAGAATGTTCTTAGTGATGGGCTGAGCCTTATCGGGGTTTCGGCGCCTGAAAGTATGTAGGTGGCTTGTATGAAGCAATTTACAGTTGAGAAGCTGATTTCTGACGGATACAGTTTTGCCAGAGATGAAAATGGAAAGGTTGTGCTGTTAACAGAGGGGCTTCCGGGAGAGACCGTTGAAGCTGTTAAGCTGAAAGGAAAGGAAAGTGTAGAATTCTGGAAGACAGTCAGAGTGGTTCAGTCCTCACCGGATAGAAAAATTAAAGGATGCAAGGGTTTTCCCGACTGTGGGGGTTGCGACTGGGGAGGTCTTCAATATAGTAACCAGCTTCTCTGGAAAAAGAGAATAGTTCAGGAACAATTTCGAAGGGTCGGTAAATTCTATGAACTACCGGATTTTGAGATGATACCATCTAAAAAAACCAACCATTACAGGAACAGGATGGAATATGTGGCTTACCAGAAAGGTAAAAAGATCGGGTTTGGGATGTATAAAAGGTTTAGTAATGAAGTTGTGGATGTAGAGGATTGCGATCTGGGTTATGAGGGATTTGGGAAGGTTAGAAGGACGTTTGAGGAAATCCTTTCCAGATTTGGTGTAAAGCCTTACAATAGAGAATCAAAGAGAGGTTTTTTGAAGCATCTGGTTCTCAGGGGTAACCGTAATGGTGATATTGTTGCTTTGCTAATAACGAAAAGGGAATCTTTTCCCGAAATAGATAAAATAAGTCGGGAAGTCAAAGAGCAATTGCCTGAAGTTACTTCACTGGTACATGTATTTAATTCCCGTGATGATGTTGTGCTTCGTGGACCCTACCGTGTTATATATGGAGAAGGGATTATCACGGAAACCCTCGGGGATGCTGTGTTTCAGGTTCCACCGGTTTCTTTTTTTCAAGCGAATGTTTTTGTTATGGAGGAACTTTTGAAGTACGTTCAACAGGAATTAAATCCATCGCCATCGGAGACCTTTCTGGACCTTTATAGCGGAATAGGAACTTTCGCATTTTACTTTGCAAGGATGTTTAAGAAAGTCGTAGCAGTGGAGGGAATAAAAATCTCTTCCAGAGCCATGCTTTCAAATGCAAGGATAAATATGATAAGTAATCTTGAGGCTGTTAACATGGATACCAGAGATTTTCTTGAAAAGAATGAAGAAAAATTTGATAAAGTGATCCTCGATCCTCCAAGAGCTGGTATCGGTAAAGATATCGAACTGATTGGGAAAGCTTTACCAAAGAGAATTGTTTACATCTCCTGTAATCCAACTACTCTTGCCAGAGATTCCAGATACTTGAGCAACAAAGGCTTTTCTCTCAAGGCTCTGAGAGCGTTCGATATGTTTCCAGATACTCACCACGTTGAGGTTGTAGCAATCTTCAATCGAGTTTGATACTTGAAAGTATTTTTGACAGTGGCTCAAGGATTTTACCGTTGGTGAAGAGCATTTCATTTGTCTGGTGGACTTCTACGTCTTCACCATACCAGTTTGTTACCCTTCCACCGGCCTCTTTTACTATCAAGTAAGCGGCCGCAATATCCCAGATTTTCATTTTGTATCCTATAAAGGCTTCGGATACTCCCCAACCAACGTATGCTCCTTGAATGGCCGCGCTTCCAAGGAGTCTGACGCGTCTGACCTTTCGATGCAGGTGCTTTAAAAGTTCTGAGGCACCAAGTACGGAAGTGCCGAGCGTAACGAGAGATTCATTGAGGTTCATGGTGTTCGATACGTGTATTCTTTCCCCGTTTAGAAAAGCTCCTTTGCCTTCAAGTGCATGGAAAAGAGTGTTGTTGCGGGGTTCATAAATGAGGCCAAACTTTTCTTCTTTTCCGTAAAAGGCTAGAGAGATGCAAAAGATAGGGAATCGATGAATGAAATTGACGGTTCCATCTATTGGATCTATTATCCACTGGTTCTCCTGAAATGTGTTTTGCGAGGCTTCGCCTTCTTCTGCCAGTATTTTATCTTCAGGAAATTGTTTTTGGATCTCGTTTGTTAGCATTTTTTGAATGCTAAGGTCAAACTGAGTTACCAGATCGAATTGATCACTTTTATGAGCAATCTTTCTAACTTTTGTGAAGTTTTCGTTTAGTTCAATGCCGGCTTTTTCAATTATTTTAAGAGCTAATTCCAGACGATCCGTTTGAATCACCCCCAGAGATATTTTCGATGTTATTATAAAACCTCAACCTCATGCGAAAAAGCACTTCCTTCAAGAATTTGGTGAAATGTCAGTCACAGTATAGCTCTTTCAATTTACAAAAGCACTGTGATAAAATTAAAGTCGAAAAGTTGTATAGTATCTTAAGGGGGGGACACCAATGAGAAAAAAGTTCATGTTTCTTTTGGTTGTACTTTTTTCGTTAATTGGTTTTGCTTTTAATATTATCGAAGTAGAACCGATAGTGATTGTTTATAATGATTCCTTTGGTAAATTTGAATTAGCAGATGAAGATGTTGCCAAAACTATAGTTAGTTCAAACCCTTTAGTTTCATTTTATGAGGTTCAGGTTGATCGAGAGGAACTACCTTCTTTAAAGGAGAATTCAGAGTTCTACCGGCTTATATTCATTAAGTATACAGATGGTAGAGCTGTTCCCGTTATAATAGACTCTTCTGGAATGGTGATCAAGGATAAGGGAGCTCTTTTTCGGATTTATATAGCTTTATCAAAATGGGATATTTCTCCTGATACAGTTCAGAGGTATTATAACTTCGCTAAGAAAAACGCTGAATATCTTGAAAGCTTATTTCGAAGACCAGGTAGAAACAGAAAATGGCTTTATAATAAAGCAAAAGAATATGTTGAAAAAATATCCTTTGATAGAACTAAAGATTTCCTAGACAACGCTTACAGCTTCACAGGAGATTACCGGGAATTTATCGGGTACGAAACGGCTATTATACTTCTTGACAGAATTACAGAACTTAAGAATTCAATAGAACAGCGCTATCGTTTGTATCGTGAAGAGCGCGGGACGCTGCGTTCTTTTGAAAGTGTTCGGGAAATAATTAAGGCTGCCGCTGAAATCGATAGTTATTATAATGCTTTTAAAGGGATTTCAAAAACCAGCATAGAAGAAACACTGGCGAGAAAACACAGAGAATCAGTGGAAAAAAGGTTAGAAGAGTTTGATAATGTGGGCAAAGCCGAACTTCTAGAAATATTACTTGTTATTGACAAAGAAGCTTTTTTGGACACTCTCCGGTCTGATGAAGTGCTCAAAGGATTCCGTGAGCTTGAGTTCTTAAAAAATATCGAAAAAATCGTAACTGAAAGTAGTTCTACCGTATTCAGTGTTCTGCCAAAGTTCGTAACAGATCCTGCCGATGGAAATGTTGTCCCCGTTAGTTCAGGTATGTCCTATGTTAAATTAAGATGGGCTTATTTGTATCCATATGGAGAAAAGGGTACTTTTACAGTTCGTTATGGGGAAGAAGGAGATGCCAGGTTTGTTGAAAGGGTTTTTACATTTTCTTCCAATTCTATAAGCATACCGGTTGTTCCATTCAAAAATTATGTGTGGATGATAGCAATTACAGGCCAGGAATTCCAGAAACAACGTTTCTCAACGGTTTCAAAGGAGGTAACCGCACCTGCAGTTGAGGTAGACAGCGAAAGAAATCCGGTAAAGATTTTTATCAGCCCGGATCCACTTATTGAAGGTACTCGCATCACTTACGACTACTACGTTAAAAAAGCGGGACTCCCGTTTACCACCTCTGATATAAAACGAAGCGCTAAAAACGAGATAATGATCTATTTAGATGAGTATGAGCGATATGAATTAGGTGTAAAGATTTCTACTGTGGATGGGAAAGAGGTTACCGGTGATTGGGTAAAGAAAAGTGTATGGGTTGGCATCTCTCCCAGAATATCCAAATTGGATCACAACTTGTTCCGTTTCGAGTGGGCTAAGCCTTTTAGAAAAGATGTCACCAAGTATAGGTTGAAGATCAAAAAAGCCAATGGCGAACTTGAAACGTATTTAACAACAAAAGAGTTCTTTGAAATTTCTCTTGAGCCTGATACTGTGTATAAATGGACTGTTTCGTTGATACTTGATGATGGAAAAGAATTGAAATGTCTTGATAAAAATGGCCAGGAGATCTATTGGACTCTTAATACTCGCGTGAATTCCACACCCGAGGTTGATCTTAAATTCCGCAGAATCTGGGACGAGACACGTGGTGATTCGATATTCCTTTTGACTCTTACGGCAACTGATATCGATGATGATGAGATAACTCTTGGACTGGAATCCTCAGAAGATCCTGAATTCACCGTTATTACAGAACTTGCTTCTTCTACAAGTACCTATTCTGGTAGATTAGAACGTCATTTGCATCTAAAACCCGGCGAAAAGCGCTACCTGAGAGCTTATGCAGATGATGGAATAAGCCCGAGAACGTATTCGACGACCTTATTCCTGCAACGACATTCGTGGGTGGCTGTAGAACCTGCGCACAAAGCAATAGACGTTGGATTGAATCCTATGTTAAGATGGAAACTTGAAGATGTTCCCAATGCGAAGGGTTTTATACTCTGGATATCAGACCCGAATGCACCAGAAAGTGAACCATTCGAGGTTGAGGACAATTTCTATGTTCTATCGTCACTCAAACCCCATACTGAATACTCGTGGCATGTTACTTACAAGGCAGATGGAAGTACCAGCCCTTCCTGGCGCTTCGTAACGTTGAATAGAAACCCATCTGTATATAATCTAAAACCAGCGGACAAAGCTATCATTTCTCCTGCAGAAACCGAGTTATCCTGGGAAGTGAAGGATCTTGATGAAGATACGGTGACTCCGGTGGTTGAGATTGTAGATGCTGATTACAACCCTGTCTATAAAAAGGTTCTTGACCCTGACGCCACCAATATATCTCTTGATGGTATACCGTTGAAAGGTAATTGTCGTTATTATTGGCGTGTCAGTGTTACCGATGGATTTGGTGGCAAAGGGATTTCTGACTGGTTGGAATTTGTGGTTAAGAACACACCACCTCATCTTGAAATCATTTTGCCTGAAAAAGATTCCGTTGTAAACCCGGATGAGGTCGCTTTTGCGTGTGAAACAAAGGATGTTGACGATGGAAGGGTTGCTTTGAAACTCTATATTAATGGCAAGTATCTTATGACGGTGAATGCTACCTCTTTTGTTCTTTCTGATGCTTATGAGTTTATCGGTCACAGTAAATACGAATTGAAGGTTCTGGCCCAGGATAATCATGGTGGTATGGTCGAGAAGCGTGTGGTCTTCTATACGAGCAATAGAAATCCGGAAAAACCTGTGGTTGTTTATCCAGTTAATGGTGGTTCTCTTAGCTATGTCCAAGGTATAAAATGGTCCTGTGTGGACGAAGATGGTGATGTTCTCAGTTACAAAGTAATCGTGAAGGATGCAATCACTGAAAAGGCTTTGACTTTTGATACTACGATGACGCGTCTCGTTTTGAAGAAAGAGCTTCCTGGAAACAAAAATTATCAGCTCAAGATCATTGCAGAAGACGCTAATGGTGGTAAGGCTGAAAGTGATGAAGTAGTTTTCTACGCTCCCAATCATGAACCAGAAATCCCGGTGTTTGAGCTAGAGCCTCTGCCCTATCCTACCCTTGGGGCAAGTCTAACATGGAAAGCGATGGATTATGATCATGAACCGCTTTCCACTATTTTGATGTTTAAACTTAAGCAGGGTGAGTTTAGCAAGTTTGAGGATCTTGAACCGGAAGTCGCTCCAACAACCTCAAAACAGTATAAAGTTCTATTGCCCATTCGCGGATGGTACGATGTGATACTTTCTGTGAAAGACGAAAAAGCGGAAACGAAGAAAGTAGCGACTTTGTTCCTTGATAATAGAGCACCTACTATTGATGAGGTAGAAATTGTCACTTCACAGTTACCATTGCTAGAGGTGAACCCGAATGGTTATGAGACAGTTGTTACTGTTAAGGGATCCGACCTTGATGGCGATGATATAAACTTCAACATTAAGTTAAAAGATTCCTTTGGAAATGTACTTGACCCAGCGAGCATTGAGAGAAGTAAGGTAGAGCAGGAAGTAGTTGCAACTGCTACATTCTATGGATTGAGGGGACACACGAAATATGAAGTGGCCATAGATATTGTTGATGTTCCTTACGCAGCATTTAAGCCAAAAAGCGATAGTTACGTTGAGCGTTTTGAAACTCCAAATACTCCACCGAATCTTACGGTAATAGGGCCTGAAGATCGTATTGTGGATTATAAAAACGTCAGGTTTGAGTGGACTGGTTCTGATTTTGAAGGGGATGTTCTCACTTATGAACTTCATTACAGATTGGTTAGTGAAGAAGCTACCGAAACTATTTCTACTGACAGAGGATTTGTAGAAATACCTTCTCTTAAACCTCATGCGAAATATGTATGGCAGGTGGTTGCATGGGATGGACATCGGGGTTCTTCACGAACGGAACGGAGAACTTTCTGGACGAAAAACTACGCCCCTGTTGTTGAAATTGAAAAGCCGACATACTATGTAGACGAGATTTATCCGAAGATAAGCTGGACAGCGATAGATCCGGATGGGGACTCCCTTACCTTTGAAGTTAAGGTGTTCGATAGCGAAGGGATGTTGATTTTCCAGGCTACCACCGATGCAACTTTTGTACAGTTAACAAAAAACAACACAAAGTTTGAGATGATGGGTAACAGAGAATATACAATTGAGATTACAGCAAGAGAAGGAAAAGAGGTGCCATCGCACGTGACAGAACCGATAACGAAGGTTTTAACCTTTGTTACTCCGAATAGAAAGCCTTTGGTTTCAATTAAGGAGATTCAGGATGAATATGGGAGCCGTGTGTTAGATCTTACCCGGGTTCCCAAGAGCGGGCTCGGATTCTTCTGGGAAGCTACTGATCCTGATGATGATCCTCTAGTATATAATGTTGTTCTCAAGGAGATTAAAGGTGCAGATACCACAACGGTACTTGAAGTAGGTTCATACATGAAGAATTATTACCAACTTCCAGAGGATGTGAAGCTTAATGGTCATAGCACCTATGTTTTGATTGTCGAAGCTGCGGACAAATATGGAGGCAGAACATCTGATTCTTTGAGGTTCGTTACTGTGAATATAGCGCCAAAGATAGTGAAAATATTGTCACCTAAAAATGATCAAGAAGTCGAGGCAGAAAATGTTGTCTTTTCCTGGCTTGCCTATGACGATGATGATGACATTCTCACTTACTATCTTTATCTTAAGAAAAAAGGAGAAGATTACCCGACTGAGCCAATCATTGTCAAAAAGAATACCAGCATAGAGCTTGAAAAAAACCTTGCTGGCCATACCAAATATAAGTGGAAACTGGTGGCTTTCGATGGAAGGGTATACAGTGATGTAGTAGAAGCAGAATTTACAACAGCGAACCATCCGCCGGTTTTCGAGGGAACAGAGAATATTTTCCCGAAAAACAATCAAGAAAACGTTCCGTTATCGGTGATGTTGAGCTGGGAATTCAGCGATGTTGATGGAGATCCTCTGGTTTATGAGGTGAGGGTTAACTTTGGAAAGGCCACATATTCTGCAACAACATCAAACAATTATCTGTTGCTAACAGAACTTCCAGGTAATAGTACCATTAATTGGAAGGTTATCGCGAAAGATCCTTATGGTGGTTTGACCGAAATGGATCAAATGTCATTTGTCACGAGAAATCATGATCCTGTGGCGAAGTTGTTGCTCGAACCGAACGCCGTTGTGGATCCAGAAAAAGCGATTATTTATTGGAAGGCTTTTGATATGGATGGAGATTCTCTTAAGAGTATAGTAGAAATCAAAGAAATTAACACAACGGAGAAACCATTTACAGCTGTTTATAGAACAACGGATACTAAATGGAGAGTTGAAGGACTTAAAGGCAATAGAAAGTACAGGATAATCTTGAAAGTCATGGAGGCATTCAAAAAAGGTTATGATACTGATGAGGTCGTTATAACAACCGCAAATAGACCTCCGTTAAAGCCAAATGCATTGGTACCCGCGAATGGTGAAATTGTTCCCGCTGATTCTTTTGAGTTCAGCTGGAAAGGGGAAGATCCGGATGGCGATTCATTGGTGTATAGCCTCGTAATTGAAAATATCTTGGTGGATCAGTTCCTGAAGGTGGAAAAGCTGATTTCTAATAAAGTAGAGATGAAACCCTTGATGCCTTATTCAATATATAGGTGGAAAGTTGTTGCTGAGGATTTCCATGGAGGGAATACCGAAAGCGATTACTGGTACTTTATGACAGGGCCTGGAGAACGTTTGGATGACGGGATACGATTTACTGCTTTCATGATATATCGTATCTTTGGCGAGGAAGTTGTGGTAGCCGGAACAGTAGATGGAAAGATCATGGTATTCAAAGATAAAGAACCAATCGGTGAGTTAGAAATCTCAAGCGAATCCGTTTCAAAGATTTATGCTGATGATCTTGGAATCATTCACTGCGAAGATGTTTCTGGAAACAAGTACAAAATAATTCTTACATCAGAGTCGGGTGAAGCTGAAGATAGTTGCCGATTGAAGATCGAGTATTTTGAAGAGAACAGGAATATGTTCAAGTATTCACATCACTAAGATGTTTAAGCCCGTTACCCCAGGAGGTGTCATGCTTGTTCAGAACCCTTGATGAAGTGATTGAAAAAGCCAGAAGTGTTAAAGGCAAGAAAGCCGTTCTTGTTGGAGCTGAGGATAGAGAAGGGTTGATTGCCCTTAAAACCGCGGCTGGAGAGGGTGTTGTAGAGCCAATTCTTGTTGGGGATAAAAATAAAGTTGACGTGCTTCTTGATGAATTCGGGCTTCAGTGCGAAGTTGTTGATGCCAAAACGCCGGATGAAGCTGCTGAAAAAGGGGTAAAGTTGGTTCGCAATGGTAAAGCTGATATCCTTATGAAGGGACTTGTAAAGACAGCCATATTGCTCAAAGCAGTTCTCAACAAGGAGTGGGGGTTGAGAAGTGGGAGTTTATTGAGTCATATCGCCGTTCTTGATGTTCCCGCGCTCGATAGGCTTGTTTACGTTTCTGATGGGGGTATGGTAATTCGGCCGGACCTTTCTCAAAAGAAGGCTATTATCGAAAACGCTGTCAAATTCCTTCACAGTTTGGGTTACGAAAGGCCCAGAGTAGCTTTGTTAGCAGCTGTTGAAGTGGTTAATCCTGACATGCCTGAAACCCTTGAAGCTGCTGTGATCGCTAAAATGGCTGAACGCGGCCAGCTTCCTGCGTGTGAGGTAGATGGGCCCCTAGGACTGGACAATGCCCTGAACATGACCGCAGCGAAGATAAAGAAAGTTAAAGGAAATGTTGCAGGACTAGCTGAACTGTTGATAGTACCTGATATACACTCAGGTAATTTTCTCGGAAAATCGGCGGTGTATCTCGCCGGTGGAACAATTGCCGGTTTGGTTCTTGGTGCTACTGCGCCTGTTGTGATTGTCTCAAGGGCAGACAACGCGAAGTCAAAACTTGCATCTCTGGCGCTTGCTGTTCTTAGTGTGGCAGGTGATATGAAATGATTGTAAAATTCGACGATAAAACTTACCAGTTCGATAAACGCATGACGGTGAGGAGGCTTTTGGAGGAACTTAGACTGAATCCCGAAGCCCATATTGTGATCGTAGATGGCCAGATCAAAACGCCAGATATCGTAATCAGCGAAACTTCCGAAGTGAGGATCGTTAGAGCTGTTTCTGGAGGCTAATACTTAATCACGTTATCGTAAAACCACGTCAAATAGCTGCTAAAAATAGTCTTAACGAACCAATGCCAAAGTATATCTCCATCATAGATGGAAATATTAAGTTTTGGTACGTTATTGTGTGTATAATATTGGCATGCTAGTAGTTGCCAATTAGTAAGTCGCTCGGAGTTGTGTGATGTAGACAATTTGATATTGCTGTAATCTATACTAAAAATCTATACTAAAATGATAAAGTAATTGAAATTTAAAGACTCAAAAAAGGAGGGACTAAAATAGAATATCTTCCTTACGGAACGCTTCTTAAAAAAAGATACCGCATAGTTTTTTTTCTCGGACGCGGTGGGTTTGGTATAACGTATCTTTGTGTTGACAATGCTAAAAGCAAAAATACAGCCGTTAAGGAGTTCTTTCCAAAGGGTGCCAGGCGCGAAGGACTAAACGTCTTGCCACCGGAGGGTATAGAACCTGAGCAATACTATGAAAAAGTCAAGCGCTTTCTTGTTGAAGCTGAAATACTGGAGAAGGTTAATGATCACAGAGTGGTGAGACTTCTTGACTCTTTTGAAGAAAATAACACCGCGTATTATGTTATGGAGTATGTTGAAGGACCAACATTACAACAATTTATAAGAGACCGGGGGCCTCTTGGGACCAAAGAGGCTCTTGACCTCATAAGAGAAATAGCATTGGGATTGAAAGCTATTCATGAGTATGGGTTTGTACATGGTGACTTGAAGCCCTCTAATATCCTTTTGAAAAGCGGAATGTTTGTCAGAATAGCAGATTTTGGAGCTTCCGGGATAAAAGACAGCTTTTTCAGATTAGGAGAACATAATGTGGTTTCCTTGAATTATTCTGCTCCTGAACTTTTTACCAGCCAGGCAGTTCCAAACGTTCAGACTGATATATACTCCCTGGGCGGTGTCCTCTATTTCCTGGTTACCGGAGAAAGTCCGGTGCCCGCTACCCAAAGAGCTAAAGGGAAAGAACTAATGATTCCTGATGTTGGAAGGAAAATAAAGAAGCTTATCCTTAAGGCGATGGCATTAAGCCCCGAAAAAAGATTTTACAGCGTGGACAGTTTCTTAAAAGCATTGGACTCCTTCTTTTTTTGAATCAAGCCTTCACGATGAGTTTCCACAGCTTTTTAAGACCTTCGCAAACCTCTGGATATTCTATATTTTCCAGAAGTGTTTTGAAGTCTTTTTCAGAGGTGTTCAGAGCTTCTTCGGGAGACATGAATCGCAGAATTGACGGACGATTAAGCTTTTCATCTTTGCCCGGTGTTTTTCCAAGAATTTCTATAGGTTGAAGCTTGTCTTTGATATCGTCAAGGACCTGAAAGATGTGCCCGAAGCGTAATCCTGTTTCTTTCATCTTCTTTGCTTCTTCCATTCGGTCGGCGCAGATGAATGGTGATGAGAAACAAAAGCCAAAAAGCTCGGCTGTTTTCAATCTATGAATCCTGTTAACATCTTTCGTGTTTGAAGATGGTTCGTACGTTACGTCGAGATATTCACCTTCAATAATTGATAACGCTGTACGAATCCATTCATTTATCAGAAGGAATTTTAAGTGTTCGTTTATTGTCAGTTCCTGAAGCACTTTTACAGGGTACAGCATTAGAAAGTCCCCGGCAAGAATGGCACTGGCTTCATCGAAAGCCTTATGAAGTGAGGGCTTTCCCCTTCTGAAATCGTCGTTGTCTATCGCTGGAAGGTCATCGTGTATGAGACTGCCACTATGAAAGAGTTCGACAGCTACTCCGAGCTTCATATAAAGTTCTGAAGGCAAACCGATAGCTTGCGAGAAGAGAGCTATTAAATAGGGTCTTAACCTTTTGCCCCCTGTTAATGGGGTGTAGTTGATTATACTGGAAAAAGATGAACATACCATCAGTCTTTCGAGATGATCTCGAAGAAACTTATCGAATTCTTTTCTAAAATCATTTATCTTCAGCGTCTTCGTCTTCATCGTTTTCCTGCTGCCTTCTTTCAAAATATTCTCTTAAATCTTCAATATCGAACCGTTTTACGAATTCTTTAAACTCCTGATCTTCGTCTTTATCAGTTTTTTCATCTTCTCCACTTTCGTAAGCACCCTGAAGTTTGCTGAGGTCGATAGCACTTTCGGTGAATACCGATTCTTCAACAAAGACCGGAAACCCACACTTCGCAGCAAGAACAAGACAATCGGAGGGTCTCGCATCTAGAGATTTCGTGTTTCCTGTTGAATCGGTTACATAAAGCGAAGCATAGTAAACATTGTCTCTAACGGAATGTATAACTGCTTTCTCAAACTTTCCGCCAAGAGATTTTATCGATTCGATGAAAAGATCGTAGGTCAAGGGTCTTTGGAAGCTTTCACCGCTTACAGCAAGCGCCAGCGACTCTGCTTCAAAGGGACCAATCCAGATCGCAAATCCCATATTAGATTCATCTACTTCTAAAATAACAACAGGAGAGCTTGATTGATCCAAAGCCAAACCTCTAATTCTAATTTGAAGCATATTCTTCACCCCGATTTCGCATTTGCACGATTGCTTCTGAAATCATTTTCCTGATTTCTTCCCTCAATTCATCTTCTGTATTGAATTTACCCGGATATACAGGTTTCAGGATTCTAATTTTCACGATAGCCGGATGTATTAAAAGTTCTCCTTTTTTCATTATGTCTTTGGTTCCATCAATAGCAACGGGAAGTATTGGAATGTTAAGTTTGTGAGGTATCGAAAGGGACCCTTTCTTGAATTTCTTAATACTACCGTCCAGACTTCTGGTGCCTTCCGGGAACAACATGATTGTACCACCGTTGCGCAGTATATTGAAAATCCTCTTTATTGCTGCCGCTGTTTGAATTTTATTTCCTCGATCAATGAAGACACCATCTAATCTCTTCACAAACCACGAGAAGCCTGGTATCTTTGAGACTTCTATTTTTGCTATAAACGATATTCTACCTTTAACATATCCAACTATTAATGGAATATCGAAAGCGCTTTGATGGTTTGATACTATGACCAGAGGTCCTTTTGGAGGAATGTTTTCGGCACCTTCCACGCTCACTTTTGAACCTATGACGAAAAACGCCACCCTACCAAACCTTCCAACCTCTTGCGCAACATAGTCTTTTGCTGCTTCAATGCCTCGAAACTTTTCAATGAACCAGCTGATGAGAAGAACGAAAGCACCATATACCAACACATAACCTGTAACGGCTATCGCTACCCAGATTGTCAGAAAAAAATCACGAATTTGTTTTATCCATTCCCGGCTTTTCAATTTCTATCACCTTTCCTTGCCTTAGTTTATAAATTTCTACCATCTTCATTGTTTCATCCAATAATGGAGCTAAATCGAGTTTCGACTCTTCGATTTCAACGTCAACGATTCTTGCTTTTGTGGCTGGTTGTTGTGGAACGAAAACGGTGCAGCAGTCTTCGTATGGTTGTATCGAGATTTCAAAAGTCTCGATTTTTTTCGCAATCTGTATTGTTTCGATCTTATCGAATCCTGTTAAAGGCCTTAAAACAAGTATATCAGTTGCGCTTCCGATAGTGTGAAGATTTTCTATTGTTTGGCTGGCTACCTGTCCAAGATTCTCACCCGTAACTATCGCTTTGTAACCATGTTCTTTTGCTATTTTTGTGGCAATCCTCATCATAGCGCGTCGTTGTATAACGAGACTAAGGCTTTCTCGGACGTTGCGGTGAATAGCCAGCTGTAATTTTGTAAAATGGACCCGGTACAGCAACATGTCCCTACCGCCATTGTATTTTGTCAACGCTTTTGCGAGATCAAGGACTTTTTCAAAGGCTTTTTCACCGGTGTAAGGTGGACTTGCGAAATGAATGGCGTGAAGGGTGATCCCTCTCTTTAGGGCATACCATCCAGCAACGGGACTGTCAATACCTCCCGAAAGCAGCAGTAATGCTGATCCGCTGACTCCGACAGGAAGACCACCGGGACCAGGAATCTTGTCCCCAAAAACAAGAACTCCTTCGTTTCTAACTTCAACACCTATTTTGAAATCCGGAGTATGGACATCTACCTTCAATTCCGGAAAAGCATCCAGTATCTTTTCACCGAGATACGCATTCAACTCCTGGCTTGTCATCGGGAAACGTTTATTGGCACGGCGGGTCTCTACTTTGAAGGTCCTTTTTCCAGTGTTTACCTCCATGGAAACAAGCTCTCTGGCAACTTTTTCGATTTCAGAGATTTCAAAGTTGGTTTGAACACCAAGACTGTAATTTTGAACACCAAATGTCCTGGAAACAATTTCCATAGCTTCAGATATGAATTCCTCAGGAATATCGATCAGGAATCTTTTCTTCTTGTTATAAACTTTTGCACCGGGAATCTGGGATTTTAAGTTTCTGATGAGCGCTTTTTCGAAATAGCTTCTGTTTTTGCCTTTTAATCCTATTTCACCGTATCGTATGATGATGATTTTTTTCATTTCTTAGGCCTCCTGGATAGTACAATGATATAATTATTTTAACTCAACTTACGAAGTAGGGGGGATGAAAATGAAAAAGATTCTTTTAATGGGAATACTTTTGATGGGATTGATGGTAGTAGCAGCAAGTTTCGATGAATTGTGGGAGAGGTTTGTCGAGATCAGATCGTATCAGGATACTGAAGCTATGAAAACGTTTATAGAAGAGTTAGAAAACGATCCACAGACTTTTGAAGATGTCAGGATCCTTGCACTGTATGCTGATTGTCTCAGAGAATATGCGAACTGGATAGAAGGGGATGCGAAAAAAGAATACTATGAAAAAGCCAGAAAGTATGCAGAAGAAGCTATCGAAATGGATCCAAATTATGGATATTCTTATTATGTTGCAGGTGCCGCAATAGGTCAACTTGCTCAATATGAAGGCATAGTTAAATCTCTTTTTATGCTCGGTGATTTTGATAAATACATTAAAAAGGCTATGGAATTAATGCCTGATAACCCGTTCCCGATTATAGCGATGGCAATGAGATATCGAGATACACCATGGCCTTTCAAAGATTTCGAGAAATCTGAAGAGCTTTTCATGAAAGCCATTAGACTCGATCCGAAATATGTGAACGCATATCTTGAACTTGCCATCCTTTATGATAAGTGGAAGAAATACGATAATGCAGCCAGATATTACAGGAAAGTAGTAACAATGCCCCTGCATCCGAATTTCATAAAGGCTGGAGAAAAATCTAAAGAGGAAGCAAAAGAATGGCTTGAGGAGCACGGTTACGGGTGGTAAGATGGTCTACAGAATAGTTTTTTCTATTCTTCCAATTCTGTTTATGCCCAAAATAGGCTATTCTCTTGGTTATAGTGTTTTTTTGGCGGGGTTATTGTTCTTTGGGACAGTTATTTCAAAGGATGTTGAATGGATCCCTCAGCTTCAGGGGATTACCCTGGTTTTGCTTTATGCTTTACTCTTGTTGGGATATGCCAAAGGTGCTTCGCCTTCAGATTATTATATGGTGTTGCCGTTAATAAGCATTGGTTATTTGTTTTCAGGTTTTGAAGGATTGCTATTGAGCAAAAAAACGGCAGCGATATTATTTTCTGCTCTGTTCTGGAGCGCTGTTGCTATCGGGCTTTCGTTTATAGCCTATAAGAAACTTGGAAGCCCTGGAATCGTAATGTCGGTAGTTTTATTCTTTTTTATCGCTATGCAAGATATCAAAAAGATACTCAAGAAAGGAGAAGACAGTCCAATTTGAAGTTAGTGTTTGTGTTATCAAAAACAAACAGATACAGTATTGCTGCGTTGTTTGGAGCCATTGAAGACCTTGAAGTTGATGTCGAAGTAATCGGTGAATCTGAGTTTATAAATGCTAATTACATTGGGAGCGATGATGCTATCATCGCTCTATCTTTTATGTCTCCAGAGGCAAAAAAGAATGAGAAGTTAATACGAAAGTTAAGTTCCGCTGGAAACAGGGTGATCGTTGGAGGTCCGCATGCTTCAGCAAAACCTGAGGAAATTCTGGGGATGGGAGCATATGCCGTTTTTGTCGGTGAAGGAGAAAGGACTTTAAGGAAGTTCCTTTTGAATCCTACTCCTGGTATTTGGTATGGTGAAAAGTTACAGCAACTCGACACATTTCCGCCGTTTTCATTGAAACATGAGTTCTTTTCACCAATGGAAATCTCCAGAGGTTGTCCTTTTGGTTGTAACTACTGTCAGACACCTAGAATTTTCGGAAGACGTGTTCGGCACAGGAGTGTGGAAAATATCCTTCATTTTGCAAGAGAAAGTGTTGAGCGTGGAAGAAAAGTGGCACGTTTTATAACTCCGAATGCTTTTGGATATGGTTCTAAAAATGGGGTTACTCCCAATACGAAAGTTATTTACGAACTCCTATCCGGGATGAGAAAGATCGGTATGCGCGAGGTTTATTTTGGTTCTTTTCCATCAGATGTGAGGCCGGAATCCGTAAGCGATGATGTTCTTGCTATTGTTCAGGAGTTTTGTGATAATAAGGTTATTGTTGTCGGCTTGCAGAGCGGCAGTGATCGGATCTTGAAACAGCTGAACCGCGGTCATGACGTTCAAACGGCTATTAACACTATCAGGAAAATTTCAAGATACGGGTTCACACCTTATGTGGACATGATCTTTGGATTTCCCTTTGAAGAGGACAGTGATATCGAAAAATCCTTTGAAGTAGCGTATTACCTTTACGAAAAATACGGTGCGGTAATCCACGGCCATACTTTTATGCCGCTTCCAGGTACACCCTTTGAGAACTTAAAATCAAAACTCAGTTCCAAAACTTTGAGGGAACTTGGAAGACTTTCCGCAAAAGGTATAATGAAGGGACAATGGCAGAATCAAATAACGATTTCCCAGGAAATTTCGCACAGTGAACCAAAAGGAGAGTGAGTGATCAATGGGAAAAACGACAAAGATAACAATAGGAAGTGTTCAATTCAATCCTCTACAAAAAAACGGCGGCGAGAATCTGGAAAGAGCTGTAAACTATATAGAACTTCTTGTAGAAAAAGGAGTAGATTTAGTGCTCTTGCCGGAGATGTTCAATACGGGTTATGGAACAGACGATGAGACCCTGCAACTTGCAACCGAACTGTACGAAGAAACGCTGGAAACTCTATCGGCTATTGCCGATTACAATGATGTCGCTATTATAGGAGGAATGATTCGTAAAAAGACCGATAGATATTTCAATTCAACGGTGATTGTGCTTCCATATCGTGAACCGGTTTTTTACGACAAAACGCACCTTTTCCGAGATGAAAAGGGGGTATTTTCACCGGGAGAAAAATTTGTGACTTTTGTGTATCTCGATGTTACTTTTGGAGTAGTCATGTGTTATGAAATTGGATTTCCCGAGATCTCAAGAATTCTCTGCAAACAAAGTGGTGCACAAGTTTTGCTGGCTCCTTTTGCTTTTGGAGCGGAAAGGCACAGAATATACGACGTTGCGACGAGATCAAGAGCGATGGAGAACGGAGCATTTTTGGTTACTTCCAGCCAAAACGGAAATTCAGGGAAAATGAATTTTATTGGAAAAAGCCGTATTGTTTCTCCTTCAGGCGAAATAATAACAGAAGCCGGCAATGCTGAAGGCATCATCTTAGGAAAACTTGATTTGGGACTGGTGGAAAAGTATAGGTACAGGGAGGTTGATGATTCCCACGCTTATTATGCCAACTTTAGAAATGACCTCTACAAGTGATTTGGGTATTGACAGTTAGGAATTTATGAGATACAATAGCATTCGGAAACTGCGGAAGGGCCGTTAGCTCAACAGGCAGAGCGGCTGATTCTTAATCAGTAGGCTGCAGGTTCGATTCCTGCACGGCCCACCAGAGTAAAAGTAAGAGGAGCTGTGCTCCCACCCCCGCCAGAAAAGCCAAGGGGTCAATACTCGGTTTCAGTACCAGGCGGGTGTTTTGCCGCCTGTTTTTTTTGTAGAGGTGATGGATATCGGTAGCAAAAAGGGTTCTTCATATGCCCCGAGAAACAGTGAGATAAGAGTTGCAAAGGTCAGGGTAATCGATGAAAATGGTCAACAACTAGGAATAATGCCAACTCCACAGGCACTCGACGTTGCGAGAGAAAAAGGCTTGGATCTTGTTCTGGTATCGCCAAATGCGAATCCGCCTGTAGCCAGAATAATGGATTATGGGAAGTACAAGTACGAAAAGGAAAAGCGTGCCAAGGAAGCAAAGAAAAAAGCAAAGCAGGTTCAGCTCAAGCAGATGAAATTCCGTTTGCGTATTGAAGACCATGATTTTCACACAAAGGTTAACAGAATAAGGCAATTTCTCTCCAAGGGTAACAAAGTGCGAGTGGTGATTATGTTCAGGGGAAGAGAAATGGCTTTCACAGATCAAGGTAAACAGCTTCTTGATAGAGTAGCTGAAGAACTCAAGGAGATAGCAGAGATCGATAAAAGTGCGAAGCTTGAAGGAAGAGATATGTGGATGATTTTAAGACCAAAATCACCTCAAGGAGGTAAGTCTGATGGCTAAGACGAAAATGAAGACACACAAGGCAACTGCTAAACGTTTTAAGATAACCGGTAGCGGCAAGGTAATGCGCCAGCACTCCGGGAAAAACCATAATACTGGAAAAAAGAAAGAAAACAACAGAAGAGAAGTTAAAAAGTGGGAACAGGTGAAAAACAGCCCGTTAGCAAAGAGAATAAAAAACAACATAGCAAGATAAGATCAAAAACGATTTGAAGAGGTGATACAGGATGCGCGTCAAAGGTGGTGTCAATTCCAAGAAAAAGAAAAGAAAATATTTGAAGGCTGCGAAGGGTTACAGAGGAGCTCTTAGCAGAAGGTATCGTCTTGCAAAGCAGTACTACATCCGCTCGGGCGTTTACGCTTATGTTGGCAGAAAACAGAAGAAGAGAGATTTCCGCAAGTTGTGGATTACAAGGATCAACGCTGCTGCGAGAATGGAAGGCATAAAATATAGCGAACTTATCCACGGTTTGAAGCTTTCAGGTGTGAACATCAACAGAAAGATGCTCGCTGATCTTGCGGTTAATGATTTTGAGGCTTTTAAGGAGTACGTGGCTTTGGCCAAAGAGGCGCTAGGGAAGTAAGATATGAATAACAGGGGCTTGGAAAGCCCCTTTTTTTTGGGAGTTAGTCAGGCATTTCGATAAAGAGAGGCCGAAAATAAGGAGGAATGTTTATGGAAATCACAATGAAACAGGTTGGAAGTATGGCTTTTTACACTAAGACACCATCTGGACATGATGTCCACGTGGATGCGAGCCCTAAGGTTGGTGGAATGGATTCTGCTCCGAGGCCAACGGAACTGGTATTGATTGGTCTTGCCGGATGTACATCGATGGATGTTGTTTCCATATTGAGAAAAATGAAAGTTGAAAATTATACTTATGAGATTGTCGTTTCAGCAGAAAGGGCTGAAGAATATCCAAAGGTTTTCACAGCCATCAATCTTAAATATATATTCAAGGGTAAGGAACTTCCGCATGATAAGATAGAAAAAGCGGTAAGGCTTTCACAGGAGAGATATTGTTCGGTTTCAGCAATGCTGGGGCGAGGTTGCTAAGTTGACTTACGAAGTCGTATACGAGGAGGAATAATACATGGCAACTGCGAGAAATTTGGCAGAGACGATGAAGAAAGTGCGCGAGAACATGTCACATATAAAGCATAAGATACTCGTTATGTCAGGAAAAGGCGGAGTTGGAAAATCCACTGTAGCCGTTAATCTGGCTGTGGCTCTTGCAGATGAAGGATTTAAAACAGGGTTGATAGATATTGATCTTCATGGTCCAAATGTCGCAAAAATGGTTGGTTTAAACAAAAAGCCGGTTGTTGTGGAAGATCAGATAATTCCCCAAGAGCTGCTCCCGAATTTGAAGGTTGTATCGTTGGCGAGTTTTGTTGAAGAAGATACGCCTGTCATCTGGCGAGGTCCCATGAAAACATCTGCGATATATCAGTTTCTTGGTGACGTAGCCTGGGGTGAACTTGATTTCCTGATTATTGATGCACCTCCCGGTACAGGTGATGAACCGTTAACGATCCTTCAAACTGTTCCGGATATTCGACCTCTTGTGGTCACGACCCCACAAGAGGTTTCCGTTCTGGATGTTGGAAGAGCATTAAAGTTCGTAGAGTCAATGAAAAAAAAGCTGTTAGGAATAGTGGAAAATATGTCTTACATGGTATGTCCGCATTGTGGTGGAAAAATAGAACTTTTCGGAAAGGGTGGAGGTGAAAAACTGGCCAAAGAGTTCTCTGCCACGCTTCTTGGACAGATTCCTTTCGATCCAAAAGTTGTTTCAAATTCTGATAGAGGGGAAACAATAATCACTCATATGCGTGGTTCAATAGTGGAAAAATCTTTTAGGGATTTAGTAAAAAAGATAGTTGAAGAGGTGGAGAGGTAAAATGTCGAAGTTAAAAACTATGACGTTGGAATGGACAGGTGAATCCGTTATTTTTATCGACCAGCGCAAACTCCCAACCCAGGAAATTTACGTTGAATGCGAAACGTACGAAGATGTTTACGTGGCTATAAAGGATATGATCGTTCGCGGAGCTCCTGCTATCGGTGCAAGTGCTGCCTTCGGTTATGTTTTGGGAGCCCAAAAATTCAATGGGGCCTTCGATTCAGCTGAAGGGTTAGCCTATATGGAAAAGGTCAAAGAAAAACTAGCATCGAGCCGCCCAACGGCCGTTAATCTTTTCTGGGCTTTAGACAGAATGCATAGAACCTTTGAAAGTTTTAGAAATGAACCTGATGTAGTGAAGCTTTTAGAAGAAGAAGCTTTGAAAATTGCCTATGAAGATATAGAGGTTAACCGTGCCATCGGAAAGCATGGTGCTGAGGTCTTAAGAGACGGTGATACTGTTTTAACCCACTGTAATGCTGGAGCTCTTGCAACGGTAGATTATGGAACGGCCCTTGGTGTTATAAGAGCAGCGGTAGAACAAGGAAAGAAGATAAAGGTGTTCGCTGATGAGACAAGACCTTATCTTCAGGGTGCCAGGCTAACCGCATGGGAACTAATGAAGGATGGCATAGATGTTACTTTGATTTCTGATAATATGGCTGGCTGGGTAATGAAAAAAGGATGGATTAATGCTGTTGTTGTCGGCGCTGACAGGATTGCAGCCAATGGAGATGTTGCAAATAAAATCGGGACGTACTCCGTTGCCATCCTCGCACAGAAACATGGTATTCCTTTTTATGTGGCGGCACCTTTATCAACGATTGATTTGAACACACCAACAGGTGATGAAATACCGATAGAGGAACGAAGTCATAGAGAGATCACCCACGTTCAGGGAGTCCAGATTGCTCCCGATAATATCAAATGTTATAATCCTGCTTTCGATGTTACACCCTCACACCTGATAACAGGTATAATAACAGAGAAGGGGATCGTTAGACCTCCATACGATGTGGAATTAAAAAAACTTTTTGAATGAGTGTTGGGATTTGATGTTCAATGTTATCTGACCCCCGTAAAGGGGGTCAGTTTTAGGAGGAATTCTGTGGCGGACTTTGCGGTAATAAATTCACGTAGAGAAATACGCCTTTTTTCTTCTTCGATACCTTCTATTCTTCTGATAAACGGCAGGAGAGCTTCTTTCATTATTGATGAGTTTAATGGAGTGAAATTGATAAAAGTCGATTTTGATCTCTCCGTTTATGACGAAGTTATCATCGAACTGTCCAATGGTTTATCGGTACCAGCTTATCCTGTTGGGTTAATTGATGAATCCGAAATTACTTATGATGATTGGCTCGGTTATAAAATTGAGGATGACAGCATTGTTTTAAAGGTCTGGGCACCGGGACCCCAGAGGCTTTTTATCGAAATTTTCGAATCTGAGAGTAGCGCAGATTTGCCAGTTGTTGTTCCTATGGAACTCGATAAAGAAACTGGTGTCTGGTCTGTGAAAATCAGTAAAAAATTTCTTAATTCCGCTTATCGTTATAGGATAGAGCGTTTTGGAAAAATCCTTTACTCTCCGGATCCATATGCCCCAGCTGCTACGGTTAACGGTAAACTTTCCTATATCCTCAAATTTGATGAATTTGTTCCGGAAGGTTGGGAAAGTGATGAAGGTCCGAAATTGGATTCTCCTGTCGATGCAATTATCTATGAAGCTCATGTCAAAGACCTTTCGACTTCCTGGACCGCTAACTTTCAAGACCGTGGAAAATTTGTGTCTCTGTTAGAAGCTGACGCTTCCACTGTTTTGGGTGATAAAGCAGGTATAGCTCACATTCGCGAACTTGGTGCGACCCATATCCAGTTTCTGCCTCTTCAGGACTTTGGAAGTGTTGATGAGGTTGATGACAACGCTTATAACTGGGGTTATGACCCAATGCTTTATAACGTTCCAGAAGGTTCGTATTCAACCGATCCATGCTCTCCTGAAAGAAGAATCCTGGAATTTAGAAAACTGGTAAGTGCAGTACACAAAAACGGTCTAGGTGTAATACTCGACGTGGTTTACAACCACACTTATGTTATTGATACTCCTTTCAACAGACTTGTTCCCTATTACTATTACAGACTCAAGGAAAATGGCGAGTTTTCGAATGGTTCTGGTTGTGGCAATGAACTTGCGACAGAAAGAACTATGGTCAGAAAATTCATAATCGATTCATTGAAGCACTGGGTAAGGAATTATCATGTAGATGGTTTTCGTTTTGATCTAATGGCCCTTCTGGGAAAAAGTACTGTACTAGAAATTGAGCGAGAATTGAGACAGGTAAAAGAAGATCTTCTTCTTTACGGTGAACCATGGTCAGCTGCTTCGAGTTCTATAAAAGATGTGTGTCTCACAAAGGGTGAGCAAAGAAATATCAACATTGCGGTTTTCAACGATGATCTAAGAAATGCTCTCAAAGGCTATCCTGATGATGAATCAAAAGGATTTGTTTCCGGCGAACGCGGTTGGGAAACGGGCATTGTGATAGGTATGCTGGGGGAGATCGATTACTCGCATGTTTTCAAGGGGTTTACTGCACACCCCACAGAAACCATTAATTATGCTTCTGCTCATGATAACCTCACCCTTTACGATAAACTTATCAAAAGCGTTCCAAAAATATCTTTCGAAGAAAGAAAAAGAATGGCAGCTCTGGCCCTCAGTATAATACTCACTTCTCAGGGAATAGCATTCATACATGCAGGTTCTGAGATGCTCAGAACAAAGTTTTTAGAAGAAAACAGTTATCGCTCTGGTAGCTTGATCAACGAACTGAATTATCTTCAAAAACGGATATACAGGGATTTTCACGAATATATACGGGGGTTGATTCTGCTCAGGAAGAACCATCTTCTTTTCAGACTTCGTACTGCAGATGAGGTAAGAAGACATGTTGAAGTACTCCACATTGCCGATGGTTTTGTTTCAGTAAGATTGAAAGATGATCAAGAAGAGATTTTAGTAGCGCACAACGCTAGAAATGAAGCGGTTTCTTTAAACATTAGCGGGACTTGGAAGTTGCTGGTGTACGATTGTAAAATTGATCTGGATGGACAAAGAAAGGTACTGGATACCATTAAGGTGGAGAGATTGTCTACGACAGTGGCGATCAGGATGAAAGATGAGAGATGAGAGGCCGAGAACCGAGAGGGTGAGAAGGCGAGAGAGCGAGATCCGAGAATCCGAGAATCGGTATGCTTGCAAGTGCGTATCAACTGCGAAGCAGTTCGAATCAACTCCGAAGGAGTTCGTGACAACTCAGAATGAGTTCGCTCCAATTCCGAAGGAATTCGTATCTGCCGTAAAGCGGCACTCGAACACCGGTTCTCGACGTTTTTTCTCACAACGTACAACCAACAACGTTTTTCACGCGCTAGCGTGCATACCGGATCTCGGATTCTCGGATCTCGGACTCTCGGTGTTTTTCCGCACAACCTACAACCAATTTTAAATAAGGAGGTAATACCCGTGTGGGAATTGCTTGCAAAGGGCGATCCCGAGGTTTATGAGATCGTTATGAAGGAGCTTGGCAGGCAGGAGGAGGGTTTAGAGCTCATTGCTTCGGAGAATTTTGTTTCTCCTGCAGTTATGGAGGCAATGGGTTCGACTTTAACGAACAAATACGCTGAGGGATACCCAAGGAGGCGTTATTATGGAGGTTGTAAGTTTGTTGACGAAGCTGAACAACTTGCCAGAGAACGTGTGAAGAAACTTTTTAATTGTAAATACGCGAATGTTCAGCCTCACTCAGGTTCTCAAGCAAACATGGCAGCGTATCTTGCTGTGGCGAATCCCGGTGATACTATTATGGGAATGTCGTTGAGCCATGGCGGACATCTAACCCACGGTTCACCGGTAAATTTTTCAGGGAAGCTTTTCAATATAGTATCCTATGGGGTTGATCTCGAAACAGAGGTTCTCGATTATGATGAGATAGAGAGACTGGCGCTTGAACATAAACCAAAGATCATTATTGCCGGTGGAAGTGCTTATTCAAGGATTATTGATTTTAAGCGCTTCAGGGAAATAGCTGATAAAGTCGGAGCTTATCTTATCGTTGATATGGCCCATTTTGCTGGGTTGGTTGCAGCCGGTCTTTATCCCAATCCAGTGGATCATGCTCATATAGTTACTTCTACCACGCATAAGACCTTAAGGGGACCTCGAGGTGGTTTGATACTTACCAATGACGAGGAACTTTATAAAGCGATAAACAAAGCGGTATTTCCGGGAATTCAAGGGGGACCGTTAATGCATGTGATAGCGGCCAAAGCGGTTGCTTTTGGTGAAGCTTTAAAGGATGAATTCAAAGAGTATCAAATGAGAATTATTACAAACGCCAAAGCCCTGGCAAAAGAGCTGGAAAACCTTGGATTGAGAATCGTTTCCGGTGGAACAGATACCCATCTGTTCCTTGTTGATCTTAATCCGAAGAATGTAACCGGTAAAGCAGCCGAAAAAGCTCTTGAAAGTGCGGATATAACTGTCAACAAGAATACTATCCCGAAGGAAACGCGTTCCCCGTTTGTTACGAGCGGTATCAGAATTGGAACGCCTGCTGTTACTACCCGAGGCATGGGTGAAAGTGAGATGAAGGTTATTGCGGAGCTCATAGTGAAGGTTATAGATAATATTCAGGATGAAAAGGGAACAATACCGGAAGAAATAAGAGAAGAGGTAAAAAAAGCTGTCCATGAACTCACTGAAAAGTTCCCGTTGTACAAAGATCTTACGTGAATTGAGGCGAGAGTATGAGAAACCTTATGGTTGTTAATCATCCTTTGATTCAGCATAAACTTTCTATTCTAAGGAACAAGGATACAGGACCGAAGGAGTTTAGAGAACTCACCAGGGAGATAACCTTACTTCTTACCTACGAAGCTACAAGACATTTACCAACTTACGAAACCAAAATTGAAACGCCCCTTTGTGCAACAACAGGAAAAATGATAGAGGATAAGAAAGTGACAGTTGTTCCCATCCTACGAGCAGGTCTCGGAATGGTTGAAGGAGTGCTTTCGTTGATGCCCAATGCTTCCGTGGGGTTCGTAGGGCTTTATAGAGATCCTCAAACCATCAGGCCGGTGGAATATTACTGCAAGCTTCCAAAACTCAATGACAACGAGATTTTCGTTTTGGATCCTATGTTAGCAACAGGTTTTTCGTCTGCGGTGGCTATCGATATGGTAAAAAAAGCTGGAGGTAAAAGAATAAGCCTGATGTGTCTGATTGCAGCTCCTGAAGGGGTTAAAGAGATTGTCAATACACATCCCGATGTTAGAATATTCACAGCATCCCTTGATGAACGATTGAACGATCACGCTTATATACTTCCGGGACTTGGAGACGCTGGAGATCGACTCTATCGTACAAAGTAAATATATATGTGTGTTTTTAACAAGGAGGGGAAAGTATGAAAAAATTTTTGTGGGTAGGTTTGTTGATTTTTATTCTTGTACTCAGTGCATGTTCCGTACAGGAGAAGGGAGTTGTAAAGGTCCCTGGACCTTCTCCTAAGGGTACGACGCTCGTAACGTTCAATGTTACCCTGCCGGATAACACACCTGCCAGCGACAGGATATATCTTGCAGGTAACTTCAATGGCTGGGATCCCTCTTCTCCGAAATTCATTATGGAAAGAACGGGGAATACAGCTGTTTTGGTAGTTGAGATGCCGATTGGTATGGAGATAGAGTACAAATACACCAGGGGTGGATGGAACCGGGTTGAGAAAGGTCCTGAAGGTGAAGAGATATCTAACAGAAAAGCCACCGTCACCGAAAATCTTGTATTGAATGACGTTGTTGCTTCCTGGGCAGATATACCACCAGCAGAGAAAGCAGAGGAACAACCTGAAGAACAAGCTGTGGAACCCGCTCAACCTGGAGAGGAAGTTCCCGTCACTTTTGTGGTTACCGTTCCTGAAAACACTCCCGAGGGACCTATCTATATGGTCGGTAGTTTCAATGAATGGGTTCCGGGTGATCCAGCATATGAAATGAAACGCACGGGAAACGTTGCGAAGATAACATTGAAATTACCAGCTGGTTCCACAATTGAATACAAATACGTAAGAGGTGACTGGGGAACCGTTGAAAAGGGACCCGAGGGAGAAGAGATACCGAATAGAACGGTCAAGGTTTCTCCTGGTTTGACAGTAGAAGATGTTGTAGCTTCCTGGGCTGATGTAGCGATAGAAGTGAAAACAGAGGTCCCGACTGGTACCCCAGCCAGGGTGATTTTTAAGGTTAAACTTCCGTGGAATACTCCACCGTTCGATGATATATACATAACGGGAACCTTCAACGGATGGAAGACGGGTGATCCCGATACCATACTTGAACGCAAGGGAGAAACGGCAACAATAACTCTTGATGCTAAGGTAGGAGACAGAATAGAGTACAAATACAATCGTGGTAGCTGGGAAACCGTTGAAAAGGACAAAGAAGGAAACGAGATTCCAAATAGAGTAGTTATCGTTGACAAAACAGAAGTAATTGTCGAAGATACCATTGAGTCATGGATTGACGTCCCTTACGAGGAAAAAACCGGTGAATCCGTCAAGACATCAAAACTTGCTGATCCTGAAAAACTCCTCGATGAAGTAACACCGGCTGATCCGAGTAAGGAGCCTTTGAAAGTAGTTTTGATATGGCATCAGCACCAGCCTCTTTACAAGATTCCAGGAACCCTTGATTATGAAATGCCGTGGGTTAGAGCCCATGCTGTTAACGATTATCCTTACATGGCGGATCTTATCGATCAGTATCTGACTAAAGGTAGCGTAACGATAAATCTCGTTCCAAGTTTGCTTCTTCAGATAAAAGAATACATCGAAGACGGCGCCATGGATAAATACCTGAGACTCTCGCTGAGTGAAGAGCTCTCACCTGAGGACAAACAGTTCATCATCGATCACTTTTTCGATATAAACCCGAGGTTCGTTTCCAAGAGCCAGCGTTACTCCGAGCTCATGAAAAAGAAAAACAGAGGCGAAGAATTTACGGATCAAGACATTATGGACCTTAAAGTCCTCTGGAATCTTTACTGGATAAATATAGAATATATTGAGGCTGACGATGGGTTAAAAGCTCTTCTTGAAAAAGATGGAAATTACACTATGGACGATCTTCTCTACGTCATCAATAAACAAATGGAAATAATGGGTACTGTGATAGAGAAACACAAGAAACTCTGGGAATCCGGGAAAGCCGAGATCATTACATCTCCTTTCTATCATCCAATCCTTCCGATACTTATCGATAAGGGTTGGAAAGAAGATGCCTACAATCAAATCAAACGCGGGCTCGATTATTTTGAGGGAATCTTTGGAAAACGTCCGAAAGGTCTCTGGCCGTCTGAACAGGCGGTTCATAATGATTTGATCCCCATGCTTGATGAACTTGGTATAGACTGGATCGTTACAGACAAGGCAATTTTGCAGATGGCCGGTGTGGATACAGGAAATTATGCCAATCTCATGAAACCCTATAAGTTTGTCAATGGAGACAGTAAAATTATTGTTTTCTTCAGAGATACAGATCTTTCAGATAGGATAGGGTTCAGATACTCCCAGATGAATGCTGAAAACGCTGTAAAAGATTTCATATCCAGGCTCCATGAACTTCAGAGACTAAATAAAGATGGAAAAGCCGTCATAACGATCGCTCTGGATGGTGAGAACGCCTGGGAGCACTATCCAAACAACGGTAACGACTTCAGGAAACTCTTCTACATGACCCTATCGAAAGATGATGCGATAGAACTCCTGACACCGAGTCAGTACATAGAAAAGTATGGCGTAGAAGAAACTCTCAATTTCCTTCCTACCGGATCCTGGGTTGGTGGTTCCCTCGATACCTGGATAGGCGAGAAAGAAGAAAATGAGGCCTGGGATAGAGTTGCTGCAGCGAGAGAACTTCTCATGTCTAAGAAGGACGAGCTTACTCCTGAGCAATTTGAGAAAGCACTCGATGCTCTTTACACAGCAGAAGGTTCGGATTGGTTCTGGTGGTACGGACTCGATCAGGATGCCGGGAATAACGAATCCCTTTTCGATATGGCTTTCAAGAAGAGTTTGATACAGCTATATAAAACCATAGGAATCCCGGAAGAAGATATACCATCTTATCTCTTTGTGGTCAATAAAAAACCGGCTGTTTCAACATCAGGAGCAATCGGGATTGTTAAGCCAACACTCGATGGTTATATAGAAGAAGGTGAATGGGAGAAAGCCGCTTATTACAAAGATAATGGGCTTTCTACCATGGCTGCCGGTGACGATATGATAGCCGGCTTTTACGTTGGTCGCGATGCTGCCAACATTTATCTGGCAGTGCAGTTAAAGCGTGATCCAAAGTCCCTTATAGGCGAACCACTCTATCTGGAGATATACACCGATAGACCCAATGTCAGTGTTGTAAATGTTGAACCGAAATATCCTTTCAAAGATGACAAGGATTCTTTTGGCTTCGCACTTGCTAAGAGATTGTATGTAAGCTTTAAGAGTTGGAATAGACTTCCTGGAAGGATAGCGGTTTACAACGCTACAGGAGACGGAAAATGGTCTGTTGATCCTGATAAGCCTTATGTTGAAAATGCGGTTGCTATAGGTGATGTAGTCGAGATAAAAATACCGCTTGACGCCCTTGGAGTGAAAACTGGTGAAGAGTTCAATTTCATAGTTTCTATAAGCAACTCTAAAGCAAAATATCTACTTGACTACTGTCCAAAGATGGGACCCGTGCATGTACAGATACCTCAGGCTGTTACCGGAAGAGTCGTCGCTTTCTTTGAAGATCCTAAGGGAGATGACTATGGATTTGGAAGTTATGTGTATCCTTTAAACGCGGCCTTTGATCCTTTCAAAGGACTGTGGGATATTGAAAGTGTGAAGGTTCTTGAGAACGATCAATCTGTTGTGTTCCAGTTCAAATTTGGAGAAATGACAAATCCGTGGAATGCTCCGAAAGGGTTCTCGCACCAGCTCATAAATATTTACATCGATGCTGTGGAAGGCGGAAGGACGGATACCTACAAAGCTGGTGCACGTGTTGCATTTTCACCTGAATATCCGTGGGATTATTTCATCAAGGTTGCCGGTTGGCCTTCCTACGGTCAGCTTTTTGCTACCGCTGAAGGTGATGAGATACCGGATGCTGTTCAGGTAGAAGCTGATCCAGGTGAAAAACTCATAAACGTCATAATCAGCAAGGATGTTCTTGGGAATCCTGAGACCATGGCGGTTTATATCCTTTCTGGCAGTCAGGATGGTTACGGGCCCGATCACTTCAGGGCTGTCACTCCGGAACCTTCTGATTGGACACTGGGAGGCTATCCGCTTGATGCTGGAGAGTTTGCGCCGTTTGTTCTGGATATAGTTGTTCCAGAAGGTTATTCTCAGGAGGAGATCCTTTCATCTTATGACAAAGAGCAGCAGAAATATGCAACGCTCGTTCCGGTTATCATAGAATTCTGAGTTTGTTTCCAAAAATTTGGAGCGCGGGGCATCTGCGCCCCGCGTTTTCTTGATTGTTAATTATGATATTTGGTGGCATCGGAGGTGCAAAATGATAGGGAAGCTCACTTTGATCGTAGGGCCGATGTATTCCGGAAAAACTTCTGAATTGTTGTCACTAGTTGAAATATACTCTCTTGGAAAAAAGAAATACCTGGTTTTCAAGCCTGAAATCGATACTAGATATTCTGTCGATCATGTTGTAAGCCATACCGGGCAAAAAGTTCCAGCAATAACTATTCCAAGTGCCAGCAAATTGTTAGAAAAATTCGACGACATAAATGAAAAACTCGACGCAATTTTCATTGATGAGGTCCATTTCTTTGATATCGACATTATTGATGTCATCAAAAAAATTATCCTTAAAGGTGTCGATGTCTTTTGTGTTGGACTTGACATGAGCTATAAGCACAGACCGTTCCAGACCACTGCATCTCTTATGGCAATAGCAGATGAGGTTATAAAGAAAAAGGCCGTTTGCCATGTCTGTGGGGAGTATAAAGCAGTTGTTTCTCATAAAACGGTCAACAATTCTGGAAGCGAAATTGATGTTGGCGGAATGGAAAAATACATTGCTGTATGCAGGGAATGTTATCTTAAGCTTAATGGTTCGTTGTAGTAGCATATATCTTTAAGAGTTTTAGCAGTTGTGTAAACGTTATACGTGAAGTTTTTCGGTTAATTAAGTTTATTAACCGCGTTTTCGCAACAGAATCTTAACCTAAGTAAGAGATAATCTCAAGCGTTGTTAGAAAAAGCTTCACCAAAAGGTATTTTGGTCTGGTGTATACTATTCCGGCATGCCGGAGGTGTTTTGATGTTTGAATCGCTACAGGAGAAACTAAGCAGAGCATTCAAGACGTTAAGCGGTAAAGGGAGAATAACAGAAAGTAATATAAAAGAGGCTGTTAAGCAGATAAAACTTTCTTTGCTGGAAGCTGATGTTAATTATAAAGTTGTCAAGGAATTTATCAAATCAGTTCAGGAAAAAGCTCTGGGCGAAGAAGTTCTGAAGAGTTTTACGCCTGATCAGCAGTTTATAAAAATAGTACGTGATGAACTGATAAAGGTTCTTGGTGAAAAGAAAGTCGGGTTGAATTTATCCGGAAGCCCGGCGAAGATAATGCTGGTGGGTCTTCAGGGAAGCGGAAAGACTACTACCAGTGCAAAGCTTGCGTTAATGCTGAAAAAAGAAGGAAAACATCCGTTGCTCGTTGCTGCCGATGTCTACAGACCGGCCGCTGTTGACCAGCTCATCCAGCTGGGAAAACAGATAGAGGTTCCCGTTTATACGGGAGACAGAAAGGATCCGTTGAAGATTGTGCAGGAAGCTTTGGATGAGGCTGTAAAAAATGTTCATGATGTGATTATTTTTGATACGGCGGGTCGATTGCATGTTGACGAAAAGATGATGGAAGAAGTCAGGAGGATCGCTGAAATTGTTAAGCCTGACGAAATTTTGATGGTTATCGATGCAATGACTGGTCAGGATGCGGTCAATTCCGCTAAGAAGTTCAATGATGAACTTGAGTTGACAGGATTTGTAGTTACGAAAATTGACGGTGACGCCAGGGGTGGAGTGATACTTTCTGTAAGGCATGTTACCGGGAAACCTGTAAAATTTGTTGGTATTTCCGAAAAGATGGATGGGCTTGAATACTTCTATCCCGATAGAATAGCTGGCAGGATACTCGGGATGGGAGATGTCTTGAGTTTGATCGATAAATTGCAGGCATCGGTGGATCAGGAAAAAGCAAAAAAACTCGAGGAGAAGTTCGCTAAGAACAAATTTGATCTGGAAGACTTTTTGGAACAGTTGAGAGAAATAAAAAAGCTTGGTTCAATTGGTGAGATCCTGGAAATGATTCCAGGTGCCCCGAAGAATGTTGACTTTTCTGCGGGTGAGAAAAGTCTTAAGCAAACAGAAGCGATCATATCGTCCATGACTCGAGAGGAACGACGAAATCCGAAAATCATTAACTACAGTCGTAAACAGAGAATTGCGCGTGGAAGCGGGACATCTGTAACAGAGGTAAATAAAGTGCTTCGTTCTTACGATCAGATGAAGCAGATGATGAAGAAGCTGAATAAGGCACCAAAGTTTATGAAAAAATTCAAAGGATTTCCATTCTAAATATATATATGTTCAGGAGGTGTGTTCTAGATGGTAAAAATTCGTCTAACAAGGATGGGAAGAAGAAACAGGCCTTTCTACCGAATCGTTGTTGTGGACTCCAGAAAAAGGCGTGACGGTGCTTACATTGATTCACTGGGTTTCTATGATCCTGTTAAGGATCCTGCTGTTATGTCTGTTGATGTCGAAAAAGCGGTTGAGTGGATTCTTAAAGGTGCTCAGCCAACAGACACAGCTAGATCTATTCTTTCCAAATTTGGCGTCATGAAGAAAGTACACGAAATTAAGTACGGGAAAAAAACTGAAGAAGAAGGGAACGAGTAATGAAGGAAGTTCTTGAGTATATCCTCAAGGGTATCGTGAAGGATCCTTCCTCCGTGGAAGTGGTGGAGACCGTTGATGAGAATGGTACTAAGGTTTACGAAATCCATGCTTCGGAGGAGGACATAGGGCAGATAATAGGAAAAGATGGTAGAACCATCAAGTCGATAAACATCCTGGTGAATGCCTTGCGGGAGCTTCCAGGGAAAACTTCACGTTAAAGGTGATTAGATGATTAAAGAATTTCGGGATCTGATAGATAGTATGATCCCGGTGGGCAAGGTTGTTAAACCCCACGGACTTCGCGGGGAAGTGAAAATGAAATCTTTAACCAATCAGCTCAAGGTCTTTGAGACTTTGAAGAAGGTTTTGTTGTATGATGAAAAAGCGGGAACAGTTGTGAGAGCTGAAATCGATACTATCAGGCGTGCTGGTAAAGGGTATATAGTGCATTTTAAGGGTTTTAAGAGCGTGGAAGCTGCGGAACGTATTCGGGGTTTTTACGTTTACGCACCGCTCAATGTTTTACCTCCGCTTAAAGAAGGGGAGTATTACTTTTACCAGCTTCTAGACTGTGAGGTCTATGATCCAGAGGGAGAATATATTGGAAAGGTTACGGATATAATCGAAACCGGAGCCAACGATGTTATTGTGGTCACGAAGGAACTTCCGGATTTTACTGTCGAAGAAGAGTTGATACCTGTGATCAAGGATTACATAGTAGAATTTCGTTTTAAGGATAAGAAGATTGTAGCGAAACGCCTTGAATACCTTACTCTGGAAGGTAAAGAGGATAACGACGATGAAAATCAGCGTATTGACGATATTTCCTAAAATGTTTTCGGTAATAACGGATTGGGGCGTTATATCCCGGGCAATAAAAGAAGGGAAAATAGTTTTTGAAGCCATCGATCTCAGGGATTTCACTACTGATAAACACCGTACAACCGATGATTATCCTTACGGTGGTGGTAGTGGATTGGTGATGAAGGTCGATCCTTTTTTCAAAGCTTATGATCACATTGTGGAGGTTAATGAGGCGAAACCCTATGTTGTTTTAACTTCTCCTCAGGGAAGGGTCTTTAACAACAACATTGCTAAAGAACTTTCTACCCATGATCACATCCTTTTTTTGTGTGGTAGATATGAAGGTATTGATGAAAGAATCACGACCATTGTGGATGATGAACTATCCATTGGAGATTTTGTCCTGAGTGGTGGTGAATTGGCTGCAATGGTAATGATAGAAGCAATTTCGCGATTTATTCCGGGTGTTGTGGGAGACACAGATTCTGTTGTGAATGATTCCTTCTATAACGATTTGCTGGATTATCCGCATTACACACGCCCCAGAACAATCCGTGGATTGGATGTACCGGAGGTTCTTCTTAGTGGAGATCATGAGAGGATAGAACTATACAGAAAGAAAGAAAGTCTCAGGAGAACAATGGAAAGGCGTCCGGACCTGTTTTTGAAGCATGAATTTGACGAAATGGATAAAAAGGCACTCCTATTGTTGTTTAAGGAGTTGATGTCTGGTGTTGAATAACATATACGTTGCGCTCGTACACTATCCCGTTTTGGGAAGAAATGGTAGGATAGTTTCCAGTGCAGTGACAAATCTGGACGTTCATGATATAGCCAGAACCTGTCGCACATATCATATTAAAGGTTATTATGTTGTCTCAAACTTGCCAGCGCAAAGAGAAATAGTTGAAAATGTTCTCAATTACTGGCTGAAGGATTTCGGTAAGGAATATAATCCCAACAGGAGCGAAGCGCTGACGGTTGTCAGAACGGCAAGCTATCTCGAAGATGCTCTTGAAGATATTGAGAAAATTGAAGGTGTGAAACCTAAGCTAATTTTCACTTCAGCCAGGAAGGGTCCGGACAGGATTAGCTATGAAGCTATGTCGAAGATCGTAAAGACTTCAAAAGAGCCGTTCCTATTTCTTTTTGGTACCAGTTGGGGATTACCAAAAGAAATATTGGACCTTTGTGATTATGCTTTAGAACCCATTAGAGGAAATGCAAGTTTTAATCATCTGTCGGTTAGGGCCGCTGTGGCCATAATTCTAGATAGAATAATTGGTGAAGATATATAAGTTAGGAGGGATTGAGATGGATCAGTACATCAGAGCGATTGAGAGTCAGTACATAAGAAAAGATTTTCCAGAATTTAGACCGGGAGATACTGTCAGGGTTTACGTTAAGGTCAGAGAAGGCAACAGGGAAAGGACACAGGCCTTTGAAGGTATTGTTATCAAGATCAGAGGCGGCGGTGTTGGCAAGACTTTTACTGTTAGAAGAATTGGTGCTGGTGGTATAGGAGTAGAAAGAATCTTCCCATTTGCAAGCCCCGCTGTTGAGAAAGTTCAGGTTTTGAGGAAAGGGAAAGTTAGAAGGGCCAAGCTTTATTACGTGAGAAACATTAGAGGAAAAATAAGAATCAAGGAGCGAAGGGATTGAGTCCGGTGGCTAAAACTGCGCCGGCAACTAATGAATCAAGAGTCGTTCGTGAAATCAAAGAATGGGGAAAGGCCCTTCTTTACGCTATCATTTTCGGAACAATAATCAGGCTCTTTATGTTTGAAACAATGATGGTCCCCACCGAATCAATGGTGCCCACGATTGATCCGGGGGACCGTCTTTTTGTTGAAAAAATAACCTATCAACTAAGAGAGCCTGATTATGGGGATATTGTTGTTTTCTGGGTTCCCTTTGTTGATAAGGAATCTCTCAAGATGTTGAGGGCTTTTGATAAATTTATGGATCTGTTTTCTCCGAAAGAATTCAAAGGACATGTGAAATATGTTAAAAGACTTGTAGGAAAACCCGGAGATGTTTTGGAGCTTAGAGTTGCACCAGAATACAAGCATCTCGAATACGAACTTCAAAAATATCCTCTGGATAGAAATCCGAGATACCAGCTCTATGTGAATGGCAAACCTTTACCGGAAGTTGCAGATATAAGATACTCAAAAGAAGGTATATTTGCAGACAAGGATTTTTATCTTGGCCTTGCTCATCCGGAAAGGGTTGGATACTCTTTCTATAAAGATTTCTTTAGGGCTTACAGCAATGTGATCGATTATCGTGGTTATTACGATGATGTTCTGGCACGGTTGCCTCTACAAGACTATATCATCTACGATCCTGTGACGAAGAATATCAAGATAAAGATACCCGATGGTTTTTATTTCTTCATGGGTGATAATACGCTCAACAGTTTCGATAGCAGATATTTTGGTTTTGTTCCTTACAAGAATATCGTTGGAGAACCTATGTTGAGGATATGGAAATTGTCGAGATTTGGACCGTTGAATGAGTAGTTATAAAGAAGAAAACCGGGGATTTTCCCCGGTTTTTTGGCGGAGGCGGTGGGACTCGAACCCACACGGGGCGTTCACCCCACCGGTTTTCAAGACCGGCTCCTTAGCCAATTAGGATACGCCTCCACGCCATCATGTGTCATTATAACTCAAAAAGATAACGGTATCAAGGGGTAATAATTATGAGAGATGTACAGAGCGAAAAGGATCACAGAAATATTCCAATAAATATGGTTGGGATAAAAGGATTGAAATACCCCATCATTGTTATGGATAGAACCAATAAAAGGCAACATACCATAGGCACTTTCAATCTTTTTGTTGATCTGCCCAAGGATTTTCGCGGTACCCATATGTCAAGGTTCGTTGAGGTTCTGGACAGGCATAACATGAAAGTGACACCAAAAAACATGGAATCTATCCTTGATGACATGCGAGAAGCTCTGAAGGCCACGGTTGCACATGTTACTGTAGATTTTCCGTATTTCATAAGAAAGAACGCACCTATAAGTGGAATAGGAAGCTACAGCAGTTATAATTGCGGTTTTATTTCCACGAAAAACAAAGAATTCGATTTTATCCTGAAAGTAGAGGTTCCTGTGCTCACGGTATGCCCCTGTTCTAAAGAGATTAGCGATCGAGGAGCGCATAATCAAAGGGCTATGGTGAATGTGCAGGTAAGAATGAATTCCCTCGTGTGGATAGAAGAAATAATAGAAATGGTGGAAGATGCTGCCAGCGCTCCCATTTTTACTCTTCTCAAAAGGGAAGATGAAAAATTCATTACAGAAGTTTCTTACGATAATCCAAGATTTGTTGAGGATGTTTCTCGAGAGGTTGTTCTAAGGTTCATGAATGATCCCAGAATAAGCTGGTATAGAGTGGAGGTTTCAAGTCAGGAATCGATTCATAATCATGAGGCGTATGCCTGCATCGAAAAGGGTAAATCGTTATGATCGAACTCGACGAAAAAAAGGAAGAGCTTCTCACACGATTCTTAAAAGAGATTATTTCTTCAAAACACAATCTTACAGCTATAAAAGACTTTAAACAGGCTTACATTAAACATGTGGAAGATGTACTGTTAGCGGTACGGAAGCTGAATCTTTGCGGGAGATATATAGATATAGGCACAGGTGGCGGTGTTCCCGGAATCGTTTGTGCTGTACTTTTCCCTGAAGCGGAATGGTACCTTCTCGATTCCGTAGGGAAAAAAGTACAGGAAATCGAAAGAATATCACTGCTCCTGGGATTGAGTAACGTTCATTTCATAGTCGGGAGAGCGGAAGAGGTTGCGAAAGGTTATGCGGAATTTTTTGACGGAGCTTTTTTAAGGGCTGTTGGAAGAGCCGATATTTCTTTGGAATATGGTACTCCTTTTGTCTGTAGAACAGGGATAGTATATCTTTTCAAAGGGCCGTTGTGGAGAGAAGAAAAGGAGTATGCCGAAAGAGCCGCGAAAATTCTTAACCTACAGTTGAAATTCGAAAAATCCTACTATTTGAGTGATGGTGCAGAAAGATTTTTAGTGGGTTACGAAAGAACCGGAGAACTTCCGGCGGGAATTCCGCGAAGACCAGGAATCCCTAAAAAGAGGCCTCTTGGGGGAAAGTGGAATGGAAAATAAGGGTAAACTATGGATCGTTTCAACACCAATAGGCAATCTTGAGGACATAACCTTCAGGGCTGTAAAAATCCTTCAATCAGTGAATTTGATACTCGCAGAAGACACAAGAAGGACAAAAGGGCTTTTGACCCATCTCGGCATAACGGAAAAGAAACTGATATCGCTCAATGAACACAACCAGGAAAAACGGATCGCTCGGGTGCTTGAAGGGTTGGAAAATGGTGAGGCTGTTGCATTAGTCAGCGATGCAGGGATGCCTGTAATTTCGGACCCCGGATACAAGCTGGTAAACGCATGTATCGATCATGGATTTGAGGTGGATTCAGCTCCCGGTCCAAGCGCTGTTACAACAGCCGTTGCTTTGAGTGGTTTCCCTGGGTCAAAATTTACCTTTTTAGGATTCTTACCTCGCGGGAAAAAGCGTAGAAGAATCTTCCGAAAGATTGCCGAGGGGCTTTATGAGGATTCTTTAATTGTGTTTTTTGAATCTCCATATAGGCTTCTGGAAAGCCTTAAGGATTGGTTAGAGATCGTTGGTGATAGAAGGGGCTTCGTTGGAAGGGAATTGACGAAGATACATCAGGAACTGGTGTATGGGACCCTGTCAGAGATTCTTGAGCATTTCAGCAAAGAGAAGGTTCTCGGAGAGATCACGGTGGTAATTTCCAGCAAAGGGGAAAGTGGTGGTTTTTGATATGATACGTAATTTCATTTCTTTAACCCCTGCGGTTATTTCTGTTATCTTTATTCGTGAATATGCCCGCTATCTTTTGGGAAAGGCCTTCAGCGGGAATTCTAAGCTCGAAAAGCCTGGGTTCGTAAAACGAATAGATCCATTGGGTATGCTGATGCTGTATTTCTTTCATTTTGGTTGGTCCAGGCCTTATCCGTTGAACTACTGGAAAATCAAGAAAAGAGGCACATGGAAGGCTTTACTAACAGCCACATCAGGTTCCATTGCAAATTTTTTATTTGGATTAACGGTAGGGTTGGTATTTTATCTAACGGGTGCTCACAATTACTCGTCGTTTTTTGCTGATCCGGTGTATAACCCGGGGTCACCACTTCTTAATTATTTTTCCGATGTTCTTTACTGGACAATGATCACGCACCTGAACACCTCTCTCTTCAATCTGCTACCTTTTCCACCTCTTGATGGGTCGAATGTATTTACCATATTGCTTCCAGAAAGATACCTCATATGGCTGGCCAAATATGAGATTTATGGGGTTTTGACTTTGATAGTACTATCGCTTCTGGGAGTCATTCAGATGATAATGTGGCCGGTAACCCGGTTTGTTGAGTTTTTAGCGCATCTGGCGGCGTTTTGAAATGAGAATCATTGAAGTTTTACCCGATGGTGTTTATGCCTTCTTCTGGAGTAAGCTACTCCAAATCTGATACCTATCCAGAAGGCAATGAAAGCAACTATAAAAATTAGAAATGCAGGTGAAAGATACCAGGGATAGACTTTGATTTTCAAGGAATAAACGTTTCCGCCAGTATCTTCAACGGTAATTGTCATGGTTCTTTTTTCCTTAAAGGGAATCAGTATTTTCGTTATAGTTCCTTCGAGTGAAGTTATTTCACCGTTGTATGAGATTTTTTTCAAGCCGAAATCATCTTTAATCTCTATTTCACGTGTAGTGAAGTACCCATCGTTCACATTTATAGTTGGAGGTTCGACATCGTACACTACTTCAATAAAGGTTTGCGCCATATTGCCAGCAAGGTCAATCGCTTTTATGGAAAGGAGCTTTCTTGCTCCTGGTTCAAGTTGAGGGATCTTGGCAAAGAAGTGTTCTCCTTTTTTAAAGATCCGTTTGTCGTCAACCATCACGGAATCAACACCGAAGTTATCCCAAACATCGAACTCGATTTCCTTTGCGGTTCTATCGTTAAACACAAATCTCTCTGGAGCTTTTATCACAGGTGGTTCGTTGTCTTTCACTATCACAATCTTTTGCATAGCGATATTTCCAGCTAGATCAACTATCGATACATTTACAATATTTTCCCCATTTTTCAAGAGTTTGATGGGTATGAACTTCATTGAAGGATCGAAGGGTTGATTATCAATAGTTATTTCATTGATTCCGGTATTATCGGTTGCGTTTACAGTAAGTATTATTTCAGATTCTTTGGTAAAGTGTGGATAATTAAGAGATTGGATGTTAGGAGAATCAAAGTCCCCATAGATCTCAATCGTTTCAACGGTAGTGTTGCCGGCAAGGTCCTCCGTTCTTACAACGAAAACATTTTTCCCCTTTTTGATTTCCAATTCAGTTTCAAAGTTATAAGTGTCGTCTTCTATTCTGAAAAGTTTGTCTCCAACCTGTACGCTCAAAAGTTGCAAATTATCCTGTGCGTATCCACTCAGGATAATTTTACGTTTGTTGGTGTATTTTGGTGTCTCTGAAAGCTCCAGGCTTGGTGGAAGGCTGTCAAGAAAGATGCTTTTGGTTATGGGCCCGAATATTCTTCCAAAATAATCTATATATTCAAGAACAAGCTCGTTATAACCGTCTTTCAAGGTAAGTGGCACGGTTAGGTCAGGGTCAGCCATTTTGAAGGTATTTCCGTTGACTTTAACATATCTGAGAGGGACTCCTCCTTTGTGGGCGAAACTTACAGTGATGTTCGTTTTGTTTGTCAACGAAGGAAGCTTTGTTTCAATTAAAGGTCCAGGTAGCTTTGAAAAAACCACATACCCGGAAATCAATTCGGAGAATTCCGGGGAAGTGACTACAAAGAGCCATACCCCCTTTTCCAGCATGCGGGGTTGTATTGGAAGAGGGCCCACTCTGTATTTTGCGCTCCACGAATCGTAGAAGCCATTGGATGATATCAGCTCTATCCTGAGCTTTGTTCCGATTCTGAGTCTTTCTTCGCCTGATAGGTCGAAATCAAGTTCGAGCTGGCCGTCGCTAATGGGATTTTTCCGCAGGTACCAATGAACGTTCATTTTGGGAGCAAAAAAGTCATAAACCTCCGGGGGATCATTTTCGTACCTGAACTCGATGAGATTTTCATTGAAATTCCCGAGTCCCTGAAAGTTTATAATCTTGGACTGACGTATAAGCTGGAATATTTCAGCTGTTACTTTGTGCAGGTCTTTTTTCTGGCTGGAAAAAAGGAGTCCATAATTCGTAGAATGTAAGATTTTTTTCGGCGTTTGGGTAGATTTCCAGTTCCCGATAAAGAAAGGGATCGTTCCACTTTCATGTATCAAAGAAATCGCATAATCTTCATTGAAAAAACTCCCACTATTGGAACCATCGCCTATGATGAGGAGAATCTTGATCCCCTCCTGGTATTTCAGGTATGAAGATACGGTGCATACCGCGTCGGTAAGCCTTGTGCTTTCGTTATTGTAAGTTCTGTGTGTAAGGAGGGGAATGCTCCTGGTGGCAAGTTCAAATTCTACGGGCGGGGTTATGAAATCTATTGAAGTAGCGTAGCTCCATAAAGTGAAAACGGGAGGAACGAGGAAATCCTTTGAAAATTCTTTTAGAATGTTTTCAAGGAAATCTGCCTCAATTTCCTCCTGAATCAAGATTCCTACGACCAATCTGGTTTTTGATCTTAGAAGTTCTTCGGTAAATATGTTACTTTTAATACCGTCGATATAGACTTCACTAACCTCGCCTTCTACGGGGGTTAATAAAGCCCTGACTCTCGGATATTCAGTAAAATCCAATCCCAACAAACTAACCTCTTCTCCAGAAAGTACGGAGAAGAAGGTTAGAAAGAAAAGGAAAAAAAGAAAATGCTTAGTTCTCACTATCACGCAACCTTTCTTCAATGAATTCAATAACCTCCTTGATAGCTTTTAAAAGTTCTCCCTCGTATTTTAAGGTAAATCCTGCGGCTCTTTCATGCCCGCCACCGCCAAAAGCAAGAGCCACCTCACTCACATCAAAATAGCATTTTGATCTTAAGCTCACATGAGCCTCCCCTTTGGAAGCTTCCGAGGCGAACATAGCGACCTCAACCGTATTTATGGAACGCAATTCCCCAACGAACCCTATGAAATCGTTGGTGGTCATTCCATATTTATCGAAGCTCTCTTTTTCTAAGTATGAATAGGCAAATTTCCCATCGCAACATAGTTTAAGTTTCGCCAATGCCTCTCTTTCCAGATAAAACTCTTCGATTCTTCTGCTATCGAGGATTATTCTTGATACTACGTCAGGCCTGGCGCCCTGCCTTACCAGATCAGCAGCGTCTTCGAAAACAGAGGCATCAACACTGGAGTATCTGAAAAAACCTGTGTCTGTGGCTATACCGAGATAATTCAAGAGAGCAAGCTCTTCGTCGTAGTTCACGTCCAGCAATTTCAAAAGGTGATAGACCATCTGGGCTGTGCTGGAGTATTTCGGATCGACCCAACATACGTTCCCAAAATAAGTGTTTGTTTTGTGATGGTCGATAACGATGGTTCTTATACCGCTCTTCATCAGGGATTGAAACCCACCTATTCTGTCAGGAGAAGAAGCATCAACCACTATCAAAAGATCTGAAAGCTGAAGTTCTTCGGAGTAAGGGATTATCTTATCAACGTGTGGAAATTCATAAAATTTAGATGGAATTTCCCAATCAATGGCAGGTGTAACCTTTTTTCCCAGTTTTTCTAATCCAAGGCTCAGCGACATGACCGAAGATATACAATCACCATCAGGCATGATATGACCGCATACAACGATTTTTTTTGCTTGTTCGATTTCAGACATGAGTGAATTCATTGTTCGCATTATTCATCCTCCTTTAAACTTCTAAAGCTATGCCTACGACTTTGCTGAAAGCGCTTTTGACTCTTTGAGCTGTCTGGACAACCTCTTCATGGACGAGTTTTTTGTCTAATATACCTGAAGCCATGTTCGTTATGCAAGAAAAAGCTATGAGATTTATACCGCAATGTCTCGCGGCAATTATCTCAGGAACTGTTGACATTCCAACCATGTCAGCTCCCGAAAATTCGTAAGCCTTTATCTCGGCTGGTGTTTCGTAGGATGGACCGGTAACCCACACATATGTTCCGCGTTTTAGTTTTATTCCCCTGGATTCAGCAGTTTTTTCGACTTTTTCAAGCCAATCGAAGTCGATTGTTTTCGACATATCAGGAAATCTGACACCGTATCTTTCGTCATTAGGGCCGATGAGTGGATTTCTGAAAGCGAAATTTATAATATCTGTTATTGCCACTATATCTCCGGGTTCGAAGGAACGATTTATACCACCTGCGGCATTGGTTATTATGAGACGCGAAATTCCCATTTCTTTGAAAACATAGATCGGTGTCACAACATCTTTTATTTCGTGGCCTTCATAATAGTGGAAACGACCGTCCATGGCTATAACGTTTTTTCCATGGAATTTTCCGAGAACGAATCTTCCTGCGTGTCCTTCAACAGTACTTTGAGGAAAACCTTCCAGTTCGGAATATGAAATAGCATGGGAATCTTCAAAATATTTTGTTAGATATCCCAATCCAGATCCAAGAATCAGAGCGAATTCAGGCTTTACGTTTGTGCGTTCAAGAAGGTGTTTTGCAAGTTTTTTGTAGTCTTTCATACTCATTCCTCCATATTAAAAAATCTTTAATCATAAGTATATACCCAAACATAAGTTTTTTGGTAGGCATTATTGATTATATAACAAGCCGTGGTAGAATACTCAGAGTCAGTTGACTTTAATGATAGCTATGCCTATAATTGTGGCGAAGATTTATCAAAAGTTGAATTGAAGGGAGGAGTAAAAATGAGCTCTGAAGAAATATTTGAAAAAGTGAGGGAAATCATTTCTGACAAACTGGGAGTAGAAATTGACGATATCGATCTCAGTTCCGATCTTACTGAGGATCTTGGAGCTGACTCCCTGGATCTGGTAGATCTTGTTATGGCTTTTGAAGACGAGTTTGGCATTAAAGTGGATGATGAGCAAATCGAAGGAATATCAGTGGTTGGAGACATTGTTAATTACATCGCGAAGGTTTTAGGAGCGGAAGACGAGGAATGATGTTAGGTAGCATTAAAAAACGGGGAGTTTTACTCCCCGTTTTTGAAAGGAACGAAAGAAATGAAGTACTTTGAAAAACAGTTCAAGGTGGATGAAAAAACTTTCTACAGAAGACTCGATAAATTTTTGAGGCATGTCTTGCCGGATTTGAAATTGTCATCCATTTATAAGCTTCTGAGAAAGGGAAACGTGAGGGTAAATGGAAAAAGAATAAAGGCCCCTTCTTATGAACTTTCGTTGGGGGATGTTGTCGCCGTGAATTATCGGGGTAACATTGAATACTTGAAACGTTTGAAAGAATCTCGTGAGCTCATTCCACATAATTTGCCTATAAAAATATTGTATGAAGATGAAAGTTTTTTAGCAGTGGACAAACCTGCAGGGCTTGCTGTACACCCCGGTAAAGGAGTGCAGATAGTTACCCTTATTGAAGGACTACTTGCGTATGGAAAAAGAAATGGGTTCAAACCTTTTTTGGTACATAGATTGGATAAACATACGTCGGGGGTGCTGCTGGTTGCAAAGTCGCCGCAGGCTGCACGAGAATTAACAGCTATGTTTAGAGAGAAGAGAATTGATAAGAGATACGTTACTCTTGTCAAAGGTCTTCCCGAAAAATCCCGGGCGTATCTGAAAGATGTAATTGATGGTTTGAGAGAAGAGTCAGAGTATATTGTTAAGAAAGCGTATTCAGGATGTTCTTTTCTTGAGGTGAGGTTATTTACCGGGAAAAAGCATCAAATAAGGCGGCAAATGGCAAAAATTGGGCACCCTGTCGTAGGAGACGATGTTTATGGCGATAGGGAGTTCAACAGAAATTTTAAGAAGCGCTATGAACTGAAGCGTTATTTTCTCCATTGTATGAAAATGGGATTCATTCACCCTAAAACAGGGCATTACGTTGAGGTTCTTTCTGAACTTCCCGATGACCTGAAAAAGGTTCTTGAAAAACTGTCATGAAAAAAAGGTTTTTGATCCTTATTTTTATTTGTATTGCCATTATCTCATTCCCGGCGTTGAGGATTGACGAGAACTTTCAGAATGCATATAGAGAATTGCAGGAACTTTTCAAGATCGCACCACGGTATTATCTTAGAATTGATGAAAACCAGGCTCAACCGATGACCGTTGACAATGATAGGTTTTACATGATTATACTTCCCGGAAGCATTTCTATGGAAACGGCCAGGCACGAGATGGCACATGTTTTCTTCTTCGAATTGTGCAAACTGAACGGCCTTTCACCAGAAGACTTTCCGATATGGTATCATGAACTTGTAGCAAGCTGGTTCCAGGTGCTTGGTGGTAGAGACATCAAATTATTGCCTTTGAAAAGCATTTTTTTTGATTTTTTTGCTTGTGTCGACGAATATCCTTCATTAGAGGATACTAAAGCTTTTTATTTGTCGATAAGAAGTTTTGCCTTATTTCTTGATAAACGTTTCGATTTCAAGAATTTTGTACTAAACACCTTGAACGTGGCGAAAAGGACAGGCTTCTCAGGTGTTAAACTATTTAATGAAGACCCGAAAATACTTCTGAGAAAATGGCGTTTTTGGAAGTTACTTCCATATTTGTTGTATACATTGCTCGTGATCTTACTGGTTTACATCGTGTCGGGAAGGAGAGATGACCGTTGGCGGGGTTCAGAGTTAGGGGAAACCGGAGAAAAAGAAGTAATCGAAAACAAAGAATTCCAGGACTACGATCACCCAGAAGATTGATTTTCTTTCTTTTTTTGATATTCGCGGCTCTTCTTTTTGTTGATTATGTCCCTGAAAGAATAGATTCTGACAGAAGAACTGCGGAAGCAGCTTTGATTCTTGAAGAACCTGTTGATGGCGTTGAGGGTTATACACTGTTTTCTTCTGTAGATTTAGCAGACGCTGATTTTCAGAAAAGTGAACGCAGAGTACTTCTTATAGATCTTAAGAAAGACTGGAAAGAACTGGAACGACTTGTTAAGGAAAACCAGGTGGTAATTCTTACAGGTATTCCTCCGAAAACCCCTGAAGAAGTGGCGCAGTTACTCGATGAGAATCAGGTACTGTCTGGATATATTGAATTCGATGAACGCGGCGCCTTTGTTCAGGAAGTGATGAAGCACCGTAAATACCCTTCCCTGGTGTTTCGGGTTCATCTGTTGAAACCAAAGGAATATCCCAATTATGATCTGGATTCAGCGGTTATCAGATACATCAGGGCTGTGCGGGAACGAAAAGTAGACGCTTTGCTTTTCATGGAAGGGAAGTCAGAAACACTGGATTACAGTCAGCTTGTGAAATCTGTAAAAGCGGAACTTGAAAAAGAGAAGTTGCTTGGCGAAGAAATAGTCCCTGTTCTTTACGATGTTGCCAATTCAAAAATTCTGGCAAGGACAACGGGATTTTTCGCTATAGCATCCTGGAATCCCTTCCTTGCTATTGGTTATCTGATAGTTCTTTTGATATCTTCCACATTATCTCTAACCTATCTGGCTGTTGTAGGAGAAATCGCACTTTTTGTTGTAATAATACGGCTCTCGAGTAGAATACGCAGCGTGTTTATCACTGTTCTTTTGTTTTTCCTGGCCTCGTTGGGATTGGGTCTGGCAATAAATGCCCAGATGACTTCTCCTGCTTATCAGAACGGTATTGAACTGTTCAGAGGCGTTAAATTATCACTTATAGCGTTACCTGCTATAATATTTTTCCTTGGCTTTTTCAGAAGAAGAGAGAAAAAACTCAACATCACAGACATGCTGCTGCTTGTGCTTGCTGTTCTTGCAGGGATATATTATCTTTTGAGAAGTGGAAATTATTCTTTTGTCCTTTCAGTTGAAAGAACTCTGAGAGATATCCTGGACAAATATCTCGTGGTAAGGCCAAGGTTTAAAGAACTGATTGGATATCCTTTCCTGATATTTGCGGCGAATACAGGGTTTACCAATACAGGTAAACTCGGGGCTGTGCTGCCAACCCTTGGAAGTGTGGCTTTTGTTTCTGTTGTGAATACATTTTGTCACGCTACAGCACCGTTGTGGACCATTTTGCTTAGAAGTGTTTATGGCTTTATTTTTGGAAGTGCTATAGGATTTGTATTTCTTTTCATATCAAAGTTTTCGAAGAAAAGACTTTCTGAGAGTAGCGAAGAAATCGAAGATGAATTGAACGAAGTCCCCTCAAAAAAGTCTAAAAAAACGTGAAAGGAGGGGTTTTATGAGTCGTAAGGTTTTAATCGCTGGTATTCTCGTTTTTATATTTGCGGCCATAGGATTTGCTGTCAACTACGATATTCAAAAGGTTATCATCGTTCCGGTGCCGGAGAGCGAACTGCAGGTTTCTATCTGGTTGGATAAAGATCCTGGAGCAGTCTACAAAAAGGGCGAAGAGGTTAAGGTGTACTTTAAAGTCAATAAAGATGCCTATGTAGCTATATACGATATAATGCCAGATGGAAGCATCCAGCTAATATTCCCAAACAGGTACGATGCCAGCAATTATCTTAAAGCCGGGAAAGTTTACAGCTTGCCAACCGAAAAAGCTTCGAAGGTTTATCGCTTGATAGTTTCGGGTGATCCTGGAAAAGAGATATTCCAGATTGTTGCTTCTACTTCACCATTGACTTTCATCGAAGATATGGTAAAACGATTCAGCAAGGAAATTTTTCCGAAGTCTAGATTTAAAGCCGAAAAGTTTGTTGAAGAACTTGTGAGACCTTTCATATCTGAGACGGAATACGCCGTCAACAGCACGTTCTTTTATGTAGATCGAAGCCCGGATATAGGTACTCTTAAAGTATCAACCTATCCTTCGAATGCTTCTATTTACATCGATGGTAGCTATTTTGGGAAAACACCTCTTGAGATACGGGTTGAAGAAGGGCTTCATGTTGTTAGTGTTTATAAACCAGGTTATAAGATGAATACCGTGAAAGTGAACGTTTACTCCGGGAGAACGACGAATGTTTCTTTGAAACTCATACCTGATCGTAAAACCTATTCTTTATCCCTTTCAACTGTTCCCGCGGATGCCCGGGTATACCTCGATGGAACTTACGTGGGTAACAGCCCCATAACACTTTCTGTGAGTAAAGGGTTACATTCTCTGAAAATTGAAAAAGAAGGATATCAAACCTATATAGAAACGATTCAAATAAGCGGCAACACCAGTAAACGAATAGTGCTCAATGAACTCGCCCGGAAATATAGCCTCACCATTAAGAGTTCGCCTTCCGGGGCTTCTCTGTACATTGACGGTGCTTATGTTGGCCAAACACCGATAACATTGAACCTGGAATCGGGGAGACACAAAATTCTTTTGCGTGCAGAGGGTTATGAGGATTACACAGACACGATTTACCTTTATTCCAACAAAACAGTTAACGTATCGCTTGTGGCTAAGAACGCTTACCTGACGGTGAAAAGCGATCCTAGAGATGCCTCTGTTTATATTGACGGTGTTTATGTTGGCCAAACTCCGTTAAGCCTTACGCTTCTTTCCGGAAAGCACAGTGTAAAGATAATTAGGGAAGGTTATCTGACCGTTGAAAAGGAGATTGTTCTGTCAGCGGGTGAAAAATCTGTGTTAAATGTTACCCTTCAACCGGAAGGTGCAAGGGTCTACGTTGAAACGAATCCGACCGGGGCCAGGATCTTTGTGGATGGTTATGACCTTGGCTATTCCAACAAATGGTTGACACTTGAACCTGGTTATCACGAGATCCTTTTGGTAAAAGAAGGATATCATTTCGTATATCTGATAAAATATTTTGAAAGAAGGGTTTATACTCTGAGTTTTGATTTGTACCCTATTGAATAGATTAGGTAGATTCTATAAAGCTGTCACCGGAGAATCTTTCCGGTGGCAGCTTTTATTTCTTCTTCAGTTAGAATTCTCCATTCTCCTTCATGCAGGTCCCCGGGTAAATGATAGCCACCTATTCGGATCCTTTTTAGATCGACCACATTATTTTTCAGTGCGCTTTTCACCATACGGCGTATCTCGTGATATTTTCCTTCTGTGAGGACAATTGAAAATGTTACAATATCTATAAATTGTACTGATTCAGCTCTTGCGTACTCTCCCTTTCCGATGTCAACATGCTGGAGAAGAATCTGAAGCTGCTCAGGCAAAATTTTCTCCTCTACTTTCACAATGTATTCCTTTTCTATCTTTTTCCTTGGTGAAATAATCTCATGCACGAAATTACCATCGTTGCTCAGTAACAAAAGCCCTCTTGAATTTTTGTCCAATCTTCCTGCAATAGATAGTTTGGAGGAGAAGACCTCATTGATCAGATCGTAAACACTTAATCCTTCCGTCCTGCTTTTGGAGCAAACATACCCTACAGGTTTGTTCATGGCAATGTAGAGTTTACCATAAGGGACTATCCGGTTCCCATCAAGGAATATTGATGAATTTTCCGGGATTTTGAACTCCGGGTTCCTGATCTTAGCTCCATTAACTTCTACCCTTCCCGTCTTTATTAATTTTCGGCTCTGTCTTCGAGAAATTCCACCGAATCTGGATAAAAAAGTATCAAGCCTCATTTTCCCCACCTTTTCCCTGGATTATATTATTGTACATCATACATTTTGTGTTGACTTCCATATCTGAGTTGAGATGGTATAATTGTTACAAAAGAAAAAAGGGAGAAGGTGAAATAAAATGAGAAAGGAGTGGGTGCTCCTTAACGCTGATGGTACCCAGGTGAATCACCTTGTGGAGTATCTAGGCATTGAGGCTTTTCTTGCAAAACTTCTTGTGAACAGAGGAATAACGGATGTAACTGAGGCGTTGAAGTACTTAAACCCCGATCGAACACTCCTTCACGATCCTTTCCTTATGAAAGACATGAAGAAAGCTGTAAAAACTATAATAGAAGCTGGTGAACGCGGTGATTCCATCGTCGTGTTTGGAGACTATGATGTTGATGGTGTCACCAGTACCGCATTACTGTATCTAGCCATGAAAAAGATGGGATTCAACGTAAGCTATTATATCCCTTTAAGGCTTGAAGAAGGTTATGGATTGAGCCGGGCAGCTATCGAGGAGCTCTATTCGCAGGGACATCGTTTGTTGATAACCGTTGACTGTGGTGTCACATCTTTCGATGAAATTGAATTCGCCAAAAAACTGGGGCTTAAAGTCGTTGTCACAGACCATCACGAAGTGAAGGATAAACTTCCACTGGCTGAAGCTATTGTTAATCCCAAACGTCCTGATGACAATTATCCTTTTAAAGGGCTGGCTGGTGTCGGTGTGGCCTTCAAACTTCTCAGTGCTTTGAATGAGACCCTTAGAATGCCATTGAATCCTGAAGATTATCTGGATATAGTTGCTCTGGGCACAATAGCGGATATCGTCCCGTTGAGGGACGAGAACAGATTTATCGTTCGGGAAGGTACCAAGAAAATCCAGAAGGAACCATTGCTAGGATTGAAGATCTTATTGAGTTATCTGAGGATAAATCCTGATAATCTAACGGCTCAGGATATAGCATTCAAGATCGCGCCAAAACTCAATGCTGCCGGAAGAATGGATTCTGCAGTTGTAGCACTGGAACTATTGATAAGCGAGGACAAAGCTCAGGCAATGCGTACAGCTTCAAGACTCCTTCAGCACAATCAAAATCGTCAGATGATCGAGGCCAAAATTTTTGAACAAGCGACAAAAGAAATTGAATCCAATGTCTCGATGAAGGATAATTTCGTGGTTGTCTTGTCAGGTGAAAACTGGCATCTAGGTGTTTTAGGGATCGTTGCATCTCGCCTTGTCGCTCAATATAATCGGCCGGTTTTTCTGATTTCTACTTCCGATGGTGAGGGGAAAGGTTCTGCCCGAAGTCCATCTGGAATAAGTATAATCTCGCTTTTGAATAAAACTGCGGATATTCTGGACGAGTACGGTGGCCACGAAATGGCTGCTGGGTTTAGTATAAAAAAAGAAAAGATCCCGGAGTTCAGAAAACGTCTTAACGAAGCTTACATGGACATCTACGGGGAAGAATTGCCAACGTATAAGATAGAGGTTGACGATGTTCTAACCCTGGAATCCATATCACCGGAAACTCTTAAAAAAATTGATATGCTCAGACCTTTTGGTCATTCCAATCCTGAACCAAAGTTTCTTTTCAAAGGATTGAATATCGAAAGAACGAAAAGTTTTGGTTCTGGCGGTGGGCATATAAAAATGATTCTTCGCTCTGGAGAACGGAAGACGCTTGCGGTTGGATTCGGAATGAACGGACTTTTTGATGAATTCAAATATGTCAAACCCAACTTACTGAAGCTCGATGCGGTTGCCAGTATAAAGCAGGACAATGGATATGGAATTCAGGGTATGAAACTTTCCCTTGTAGATGCGAGGATTTACATAGATCCTGTGTTTGAAGAAGAGGTCAGAGACAAGAATTTTGTTTTTGAATTCATAAGGGATTGGAAGAATCAGAAACCATACTCTTCGCAGAGCACAGATGTGTCATCTGTTGTAGCTGATCTGGAAAAAAAGCTTTCTCATAAGGCTCCTGATTTTCTGAACGTAAGTACCAGATTTCCATGGGGAATATTTGGAAGTATAAGGTTGAAGCACCCTTTCCTTGCCTGGAGGATCTTAAAAAATTATCAGAAAGGTCTCAAAACAGTAATTGTTTCAAGTGTAAACACTACACTAGCACATACATTTTACTCTCTCCAGCATTATCTTGATCCCATAAACCCGGTTTATGCCAATTCCCTATACAGGGGAAAGATCGATGAACCTGTGATGTTTGTGACCCTACCACTACTGATGGAGCATTTTGATGTGTTCAAAGACTCTTTCGATGAGATAATTTTTGATGAACCAACTTACATCATATCCGGTATATACAAAGAGCATCCAGATTTAGAGGCTTTTCTGGAGGTACTTCCAAAGATTCTCGATAAAGCTGGATTTACCGGAAGTGTTCTCACAGATAATTTGAAGAGTTTCCTCTCTTCTTTGAGGGTTTCTTACGTGTATCGTCCTGCTGTCATAAAAAGGGTGGGAATAATAGACAATCGCGGAACTAGAAAGAAAGTGGAACAGGTTTTGTCACTTGTGAGGCATGGGGAGAATGTGGCGGTTGTCGTTGATACGCCTCATAAAACGGTTACTCTTGCGCAAACCCTTGGTTCAAGGTTGTCTCATACCCTTCAAAACGGTGAGTTGATTTTTTACAACTACCTCTTGAAAGATTTTCAGAGGGCGAGCATATATTCTCTTGTTGAACGTCAGAAGATAAAGGTCTTGATATCCACTCCATCTAACGATGGGTTAGGAGTCATGCTTGGTAATTCTAACATCGTTTTTTACAACGCACCGAGGAGTTTTCTCGAGATACTTGATGCTGTTACTATGAAACCTGGTGAAGAGTCTGATTTGTTCTTAAACCTCGCTTTCAATAAAAATGATCTGTTGTCAAACACCAATGAAATTGATCGATTGTTTCCCACTGTTGAAGAACTGCAGGCCATATACCAGGATTTAAAGGACGTTCTTCCTGCTTCTGAAAAAGATGTGAAGCGCGCTCTCGGATTCGAAGATGGAATCTCAAGGGTTTATCTCTCGATGCTTGAGGATATGGGGCTCGTTGCCTATGATGCCGACATCTGGCACATCGTTAAAAACAAAGAACTATCAAGGGACTCCGTTGTCAAAACCCTGAGATACAGGGAAGGTATAGCAGAAAAACGTATGGCCAGATGGTTTGCGTCCAGATTATCTACCACCACTACTCGCGCTCTTTTAAGAAGTCTTATGAACGGAGGAGAGGTGTTAAAGATTGGATGACGTTCTCGATTTAGATGCTGTTATCGTTGTTGCACAATCTGAGGCATATAACTGTGCTAAACTTTTGAGAAACAATGATATCTTTTGTAAGTTGTTCCCAACTCCACCATCAGTATTTCCGGGTTGTTCTTTGGCTTTGGCTGTGAGTTCATTGAAGTTGCAAAAAGCTATGCAAATCCTAAGAAACGAAGACATGAAGGTCATCAAATACTCATATCTGGAAGGGAATATAATTGAAAGCTTTTACGAAAGTTCTTGGTATTGATTATGGTACGAAGAATATAGGACTTGCCATCGCAGTAAGCTTTGTGGCGATTCCCATGGAACCAATAAAACAAGAGGGATATAAAAAATCTCTCAAGAAAATCGTACAGGAAAAAGCTGTGGAAGCCATAGTGATTGGGCTCCCTCTTTCTATGTCCGGGAGATTTAGCGAGAGTACTTTGAAAGCTATTTCTTTTGCTGTCAAACTGAAGAAACACTTCAAGCTACCGATTTTTATGGTAGATGAGAGATTGAGTACGGTGTCTGCAAGGAAGGTTAGCGAGCTCGATGGTAAAGAATTCAGACGATATAAAGATTCTCTCAGTGCGTTGGAGATTTTAAACCGTTATCTCGAAAATCCAATGCAGGCATACGAGATAAGAGATAATTTTCCAGAGTGCAGAATTGTTTTGGAAGAAAGGATCGATTTAAAGGGGAAAAAAGTGCTCCTTTTCGATCCACCGACCGTTAATATCGAAAATCTGGAGGAATTTTCCGTAGCGTCTGTGGATATTTATACGTCTGATCCAGCTCTGTATTTGTTCTTTCGGCGTAAAGGTTTTTTTCCAAAGAATTTAATGGATGATATTGAATTTATGAGTTACGATATAATTGTTCTCGAAACTTCGCGAGATCTTGTTTCTGGTTTCCGGGGAAAGATTCTGGAATTCTTGTGCTCGTAGCTCAATGGATAGAGCGCTGGACTCCGGATCCAGAGGCTGTGGGTTCGAATCCCACCGAGCACGCCAATTATTGAAATTGAAATCGAATAGGAGGTAGCCAGATGAGGAAGGGAGATCTTGGAATCGATCTTGGAACATCAAGTTTGCTGGTTTACCAGAAAGACAAAGGGATAGTTATAGATGAACCTTCAGTGATAGCTGTTGACAGAAAAACAAAGAAAATCATAGCCATAGGATTGCAAGCTAAGGAAATGATCGGTAAAACCCCAAAAGATATCATGGCTGTACGTCCTGTCAGGGATGGTGTTATAGCCGACTATCACATAATCGAACAGGCTTTGAAAGAACTTTTAGGAAGAACGAAACCGCGTTTTTCTTTTTACCGCCCTTCTGTAATTGTTGGAGTGCCAGCCAAGGTAACCAGTGTCGAAAGGCGGGCGGTTATCGAAGCTGCGACTAGCGCCGGAGCAGGACGTGTTTACCTGGTTCTGGAACCGGTAGCGGCTGCCATCGGTGCGGGGCTGGATATATTTGATTCCACGGGAAATCTTGTGGTGGACATCGGTGGTGGGACCAGCGACATTGCTGTTATAAGTCTGGGCGGGATAGTTGTATCTCGTTCTTTAAGAGTTGCTGGTGACGCTATGAACGAAGCAATAATAAAATATGTCAAAAGAAAATACAAATTCCACATCGGTGAGACCACAGCTGAAGAGGTAAAAATCAGGATAGGTAAAGCTTTCCCAACATTGGAAAATTACGAGCTTGAAGTGAAAGGTAGAGATGCCGTTAACGGCTTGCCCGGGAATTTGAGGCTAACTTCTGAAGATGTTCTTGAAGCGATTACACCTATACTTCAGGAGCTTATCGTAAATCTAAGACAGGCCCTTGAAGAGACACCCCCAGAGATAGCTTCGGATATCATTGATGGAGGAATTGTTCTTGCTGGTGGTGGTTCAATGATTCGGGGACTGCCCGAGCTTTTTATTCAAGAAACCGGTATATCAACCATAGTAGCTCCTGATCCTCGAACATGTGTTGCTTATGGTCTTGGAAAACTATTGGATGAAGAAAAAAATCTCGAACGTGTTGCCGTGAAAGCAGGCAGATAGATTCAGGTGTTGCTTTCTATCTTCTTGCCTTCCAATTTGCTAATAGCGATGGAAAGCATTGCTCCCAGAACCAAACCTACAGATATCTCAAAGAATCTTGTTTCTTTCCCCGGCCTCGACAGGAGATCGGGGAAGGAACCTAGCATTAGTCCCATAAGAAAACTGAAAGTCTTTCCTGGCATCTTTTTAAGTAGCATTCTTATGATTCTCGTTATGAATATCGTTCCTATGACTATTCCAACTGCTACAAAGAGAAGGATCAACAGGTCAAGGTCGTTAATAGCGGAAATGATCCTTTCATATTCTCCCATTATCAGCAGCACAAAAGAGCCACTGAGTCCTGGTAAAATCATCGATGCGGCCCCCACAAACCCTGCCAGCCAATCGTAAAGTAAAAGAGAGATTGAATGGTTTGAATGAGCAGGATAGCCCGCATTTGGAACGTTTCCCCAGAGCGACAACAAAAGCACTAAAAGTACTCCAGCAACAAGGGAAATAATCTTTTTTGGAGTAAACTTTCCGATTCTTATGTATACGCTTGGAATTCCTCCAGCAACAAGCCCGGCGAAAAAACCATATGTTAATGATGGAAAAGTGTCAATGGAGTACTCAACCAGGCGGGAAAATGCAAATATCCCGACCGCTATTCCTGCAACAAGTTGAAAGAGAAACAGAAGATCTTTCTTCTTAAATTTCAGTTCAGTCAGAGTTGCAATTGAATTCATAAGCCTTCCGTATATTCCACTAACGAGTGCAATTGTTCCACCACTGACACCTGGAATGAGGTTTGCTATCCCCATCAATAAGCCTATCAAAGAGTTAATCAAAAAGGCACCTCCTTCTTGCATATTTTAACAAAACTACCAGTTTTTGTAAAACCTACTAATAAAGTCGGTATTATGATACAATTAGTAAGGCAAATATCGAGATCCGAGAACCGAGAGACCGAGAGGGCGAGAATCGGTAGTCGCTGCGCGACCGAGGCTCACGACGTTGTCAATTAGCGAAGCGACACGAACCGCAAGCGGTTGTAACGAACTCCTGCGGAGTTGACTCGAACCACTACGTGGTTGTTCCGAACTGCTTCGCAGTTGATAAGCGCTGAGATGAAAAGAGAGAATAAAAGAACGAAGTTGGATGTTGGAGATCGGAGATTAGATAAAGAGCGGGTATAGGGTCTAGAGTATAGAAAGTTCAAAAACTAACAACTATCAACTGACAACTGGCAACTGAGAAATCGGGTGTAGGGTTTAGAAAAAAAGACGTACAGCGCACAACGTATAACCAACAACGTTTTCACGCGCTAGCGGGCATACCGGATCTCGGTTCTCGAATTCTTGGATCTCGAAAGTATTGGAGGGATTATGATGAGTTTACTCGAGATAAGGAATCTTCGTGCTGGTCTTGTTGAAGAAAACAAGGAGATTTTGAAAGGTGTAAATTTGAGCGTAAAACAGGGAGAAATCCACGCAATAATGGGACCCAACGGCAGCGGGAAATCCACGCTTGCCAATGTAATAATGGGAAATCCAAAGTATAAGGTTATAGATGGAGAGATTCTTTTCGAGGGAGAAAGTATTCTGGATCTTCCCGTAGACGAAAGAGCTAGAAGAGGTATTTTCCTTTCTTTCCAGTACCCACAGGAGATTCCCGGTATCAGAACGAGAAACTTTCTTATTTCTGTTAAGCAGTTCATGGGTTCTAAAGAACCGATGCTGAGGTTAAGTAGAGAGATTGAACGTTTCTCAGCAGAAGTGGCTCTTGATAAAGCTTTTCTGGACAGGTACCTGAACGTTGGGTTTTCTGGCGGGGAGAAAAAGAAGAGCGAAATCCTTCAGATGGCTTTTCTAAAGCCTAAGCTGGCGATCCTGGATGAAATTGATTCAGGGCTTGATGTTGATGCTTTAAAGACAGTGGCAGAAGCGATAATGAGGTTTAAAACAGAGGATATGGCAATTATTCTCATAACCCATTATGAAAGGCTTCTTGAATACATAAAGCCCGATGTTGTGCACGTTTATGTGGATGGGCGGGTTATTATTAGTGACGGTGCGGAACTTGCCAGAAAAGTGGAAGAAAAGGGATATGGTTTTCTAACGGAAAGGGTTTAGAGGTGGTAGTATGAGCGAGAAAATTCATATAGATGATTCGCGATTTAATTTTCGAACTGATACGAGTTATCAATATAAGAGCGCCCCGGGTTTGAACAAAGAAATTATTCGTGATATTTCCCGACATAAAGATGAGCCACACTGGATGTTAGAGAAACGTCTCGAATCGTTGAGAATATTCGAGGAACTTCACGATCCAAATTTCGGTGTCGATACCAGTTCTCTCGATATCGGGGAAATAATTCCCTATTTGAAACCTGATGCTGGAAAAGAGACCTCATGGGAAGAGGTGCCTGATGAAATAAAAGAGACCTTCGAAAAGCTTGGTATTCCTCAGGCCGAAAGGAAAGCCCTTGCTGGAGTTGGAGCCCAGTATGATTCTGAGGTCGTGTATCAGCATATAAAGAATGAACTCGAGGAAATCGGTGTCATCTTTCTTGATATGGAAACGGCGGTAAAAAAATATCCTGAGCTGGTGAAAAAGTATTTCATGAGGCTGGTCCCGGCGACAGACCATAAATATGCGGCTTTACACGGAGCTATCTGGAGCGGTGGCTCTTTTGTTTATGTTCCGGAAAATGTCAGAGTTCCGCTCCCTCTACAGGCGTATTTCAGAATGAATATGGCGGGGACCGGGCAGTTTGAGCACACGCTCATAATCGCTGACAGGGGAAGCGAGTTACACTTCATTGAAGGATGTTCAGCGCCGCGATACAATGTTCATAATCTTCACGCAGGAATGGTGGAGATATATGTTATGGAGGGTGCCAAGGTCAGATACTCAACAATACAGAACTGGTCGAAAAACACCTACAACCTCAATACAAAGCGGGCTCTCGTTGAAAAAGATGGCGTGATGGAATGGGTATCCGGTTCTATGGGAAGTATGAAGACCATGCTTTATCCGACGACGATACTTAATGGTGAAGGTGCCAGAGCCCAGCATCTTGCTATAACATATGCCGGACCCGGCCAACATATGGATACGGGCTCCAAGGTTGTTCACCTTGCCCCCAATACCAGTTCAACTGTTGATGCGAGAAGTATAAGTATCGGAGGAGGCTGGGCTTTCTATCGAGGACTCTTATATGTTTCGGAGAATGCGGAAAGTACCAAAGCCTCCGTACAGTGTACAGCTCTTATGATGGACAATGATTCAAAATCAGATACTGTTCCTATAATAGATGTAAGGACGGATAAGGCCGATATCGGTCACGAGGCACGGATTGGAAGAATCAGTGAAGATCAGATTTATTACCTGATGACAAGGGGACTTTCTGAGGCCGAAGCGAGAGCATGATCGTTCGAGGGTTTATGGAACCGATTACGAGAGAGCTGCCCATTGAATACGCTGTTGAATTGAATCGGCTCATAAATCTTGAAATTGAGAGCAGCATAGGTTAGGAGTGGTGTGCAGTGGAAAAGACATTGAACCTCGTCCATAATGAGTTCAAAATGGTCGAACCTGTAATAGAAAGGAAAAGCTTACCAGATTATGACTTGAGCGTGTTTGAGGTTTCGATAAAAAACACGTCGGAGTATGCGGAGGTTTTTAAACGTAAGAGTTTTGATAAATACCGTAAACTTAAATTTCCCGTATGGAAGCGTGCTAAGTTAGATGGGTTTAAGCTTCCGGAGTACCCTGAAATGACCGAGCTTGAAATAAATGGTCCGAAGATCTGGAAACCTTTTAACCTCATGGGTGCTGAGGATTATGAACTTCTGGAAAAGCTAGAATTCCAGGGTTCAGACGAGAAGTTTGTGCTCCTTTCAGATACCTTTTCTTCGTCAGGTGTCATAGTCAGAACAGAACCCGGAAAATACTACGAGACCCCGCTTGAGGTAAAGCGTTATGGTAAAGCTTCGATAGCTTCCAGCCTTTTTTATGTTTCGAGAGGTTCTTTTCTGACACTCATAATAAACAATTCTGAAGAAGCGGAATTCGTATCTGAAGCCAGCAGATTTTATATCGAAGATAACGCAAACCTGAACATACTTTTCCTTCAGAATGATTCTTTAAGGGGATACAACTTCAGTAATAATTTTTATATTTTGGGGGAAAACGCAAAACTCAGGATCTACGATGTTTTGCTTGATGGCAATGTATCTGCACCATATCATCTGGTGAAGGTCATCGGGAAAAGGACAGAGGTCAATATTCTGTCAGCATTTTTTGCTTCCGGGGGTATGGTAATCGATGCGCTGTACACGACGAGGCTTGTCGCCCCGGAATCCACTGCTAAAATTAAGGGTATAGGTGCTGTTGCCGGTGGATCGAAGGTCGTTTTCAGGGGAACGGTTGACATAAAAAAAGGTGCGAAGAATTCTTCGGGTGATGAGCACAGTGATGTTATCATTCTTTCAAAAGAAGCGATAGTTCAGGCGATTCCCAGTTTGCTCGTTGATGAAAATGAAGTCAATGCATCGCACGCAGCCAGTGTTGGAACCATCGATGCAGAAAAGATGTATTATTTGATGTCGAGAGGATTACCAGAAGAGGAGGCCCTTAAACTCATAGTTATGGGAAGTTTTAATCCTGTCTTAGAAAAGATAGCAGATGAATTTGGTAAAGATTATGCAAGGAGGGTTTACGATGTTATCCAGGAACGAATTGAATGATCTTGCGAAAAGCATAAAAAGAGATTTTCCTATATTTGAAATCCATCCGGGGCTTGTATATCTAGATAACGCTGCGACAACTCAAAAACCAGCCTCTGTAATAGAAAGACAAAGCAGGTTTTATGATCATTCTAACGCTAACGTGCACAGAGCTGTTCATTCCCTGGCCGAGGAGGCAACAGACCTGTATGAGCAAGCCAGACAAAGGATAGCCAGCTTCATAAATTCCAGGTCCGAAGAGGTTATCTTCACTCGAGGAACCACGGAATCTATTAATCTTCTTGCTTATTCTTTTGCTAAATCCGGGATGGTGAAGAGCTTTGTGGTTCCAACATTTGAACATCACAGTAATTATGTTCCATGGCAGCAGATCTCCAAGATATTTGGTATCAAGTTTTTACCCTTAAGATTGGATGGATTGGAAGTTCCGTTAGAAAAGATCAAAGAATCGCTAGAAACGTTGAAGGACCCTTTTGTCTTTTCTATGACGGGGTTAACGAATGCATTGGGCAAAAGGACCCCTTTCGAGGAAATCGTAAAACTCGTACATGAGCATGGCGGTTATTTTATTCTTGATGGTGCTCAGTTGATTCCACATGAGCCTTTTGATTTTGCCGGAACCGGGGTTGACTTTTTGGCTTTCTCCGGGCACAAGATGCTTGGGCCGATGGGGATTGGAGTCCTTGTGGGGAAAGAAGAGATACTCAAGCGATTGCCTCCATTTCTTTATGGTGGAGAAATGATCGATAGGGTAGGTATGGAAGATACCAGTTTCGCTCCTTTGCCGTACAAATTTGAGGCTGGTACGCAGAACGTTGCTGGCGCTATAGTTTTAGCAACAGCAATTGACTATCTTGAAAAATTTGATAGAGAAGAATTAAAGAACCACATTCAGAACCTTACCGATTATGCCAGAGAAAAAATCTCCTCTATAGACGGCCTCAGGATTTACAGTCCTTCTGATTCACATGGGATCATTAGTTTCGCTCATGATAATATCCATTCTCATGATCTCGCCGAACTTTTGAGCAGACTTTCCGGGGTTGCCGTAAGAAGTGGGCATCATTGTGCCCAACTTCAATTAAAGGAACTTGGGGTTGTCTCCCTTTGTAGAGCTTCTTTCTACATTTACAATGTTTTTGAAGATGTTGATAGGCTTGCGGAAGGGATAAGGAAAGCTTTGAGGTGGTTTGCATGAGTGTAGAGGATCTTTATTCTGAATTTATTTTATATCATTACAAGAACTCACCTTACAAAGGTGTACTGGAAGACGCAACCAATGATGAAGAAGGGAAGAACCTTTCCTGTGGTGATCAGATACATGTTTATGTGAAGTTTAATGACAACAAAATTGAGACAATATCCTTTGATGGGCATGGTTGCGCCATAAGTATGGCATCGGCTTCAATAATGGCAGAAACCTTTCGGGAAAATCAGTAGAAGAGGCCAGACTGATCATGGAGGAATTTTTTAAAATGCTGAAGGGAGAGAATCACAATTTAGATATTCTAGGAGATGCTGCTATCTTTGACAACGTGAAGAGGTTTCCAATGAGAGTTAAATGTGCTTCACTTGCCTGGAGAACATTAGAGAGAATAATTGACGAAAGGGAACAAAAAAAGGCCGGTGAATAACACCGGCTTAATGTCCTTTTTTCCTGCTGAAGTAACCCCTGCCGTAATTATACATTTTTTTTACCGGTAATTTCAACATTTAGTAGAATAATGAAGGAGTTCGATCCCTGTAGAATGAAGTGTTTCATCTGAAATCCTTGACTTAAAACAATATTTTTAGTATAGTTGAATAGTCCGTAAGGACGTAATGCAAGCCCCACAAAAGGGGTGTAACTGAGGAGGAGTAAAATGAAAGGTACAGTCAAGTGGTTCAGCGGTAAGAAGGGCTACGGCTTTATCACTATGGACGATGGTGGGGATATTTTCGTTCATTTCAGTGCCATTGAAATGGATGGTTACAAGACGCTTAACGAAGGTCAGAGAGTTGAATTTGAGATTGAAGAAGGCCCGAAAGGTCGTCCACAAGCCGCAAAGGTTAGAGTCATAGAATGAAACAAAAATCATAAAATAAGGCGCCTGTTTCGGCGCCTTTCTTTTTTTTGTCTCTCTTTTATCTGGTGAATCTTTACAAACTGCCCAGGTATTTTTCAAGGCCTAACCTGATTATCTCACAGGCTTTTCGAAGGTTTTCTGCGGAGAGGACGTAAGCGATTCTTATTTCAGATGCTCCCATTCCCGGAGTCGCGTAAAAGCCTTGTAAAGGAGCGACCATAGTGGTTTCTCCACCAACATCAAAATCGGTTAACATCCAGCGCACGAAATCTTCCGAGTTTTTCACGGGTAGTTTTACGGAGATATAAAAAGCTCCTTCTGGTTTTTGCATTATCACTCCATCTATCTTCGAGAGTTCTTCAAAAACAATATCCCTTCGTTTCTGGTATTCTTCCCTTATGTTGTCGGTGTAATCTTTACCGAGGTTGAGAAGTCCTATTGTCCCCACCTGTGCCATTGTCGGGGGTGAAAGCCTTGCCTGAGCGAATTTCATGACGGTATTGTACAGTTCTTTGTTTTTGGTAAGAAAAGTTCCTACACGTGCACCGCAGGCACTGTATCTTTTCGAAATGCTGTCCACAATGATGATTCTTTCGCTCTCATCCAGCGACAAAACAGGAACGGTGTTTTTCCCATCAAAAACGAATTCCCTGTACACCTCATCTGTTATAACAAAAAGATCGTGAGCTCTGGCAAAGTCAAGCAGAGCTTCTAGCTCTTCTCTGGTGTAAACCACACCTGTGGGGTTGGAAGGGTTGGAAAATATTATTCCCCGGGTTTTATTACTCAGAGCTTTTTCGAAGAGCTCTATAGGTGGTAATCTGTAACCGTCGGTTACGTTGGCACTTACGGGAACAAGTTTTACATTGAGCATACTGGCAAAACCTTTGTAATTGGCGTAGAAAGGCTCTATGACAATCAGCTCATCACCTGGATCAGCTATACTTCCTATAGCAAATATAATTGCTTCGCTTCCGCCATTGGTGACTATAATCTCATCCGGGCTGACGTCGATTCCCCAGGAACGGTAGTATTTTGAGAAAGCTTCTCTGAGGTTGTAGATGCCAGCTGAATGTGAATAGGCGACAACCTCTTCAGAGTGATTGCGAATAGCATTGAAGAAAACTTCTGGGGTTGGAATGTCCGGTTGCCCGATGTTGAGATGGTAAACCTTTATTCCTCGCTTTTTTGCGATTTCGGCATAAGGCACAAGCTTCCTTATGGGCGATGCTGGCATGTTCACACCGCGAGAAGAGATTTTCATTACTTTCCCTCCATTCAATATTTAATTATTTAATTATTTTACCGACATTTCGTACACATCCATCCAGTCACTTCCAGTACCTTCGGGATCGTTGTTTTCTTCGTTAGATAATGAAAGTGTGAACTCCTTTTCCAGGATTTTCCTTTCTTCCAGAAAAATGGTGACACGAAATGATACAGGTTGTTCTCCTCTACAATAATGAACGCGTATCTTATAATTTCCGGGAACCACCGCATCTGCAGCCAGGGTGTATATCTCTTTGCCCGGACCTTTTTGGGAATCTTCGGTCAAAGTTCCAAGATTCTTTGGGTTTAAAAAATACACGTATTCATCGGGTTCAAAGACGTAGAGATCCAGATCTGCATCCTGTTTTTCCCATTCCAGGCACACTTTAAAAAAAATCTTTGTGCTTCTTTCACAGATTATGCGTATGTTTTTTTCATCTTCTCCCCAGATAGATGAGGCCGCTATTTTCAGGTTGTGGATTCCCGGGGTCGGAAAGAGAGAGAGGCTAAAAGAACTTCCATCAACGGTAATCTCTATGGGTTCAGCACCAAGGTACGCTGAAAGTCTATCGAAGGGGCCGATAATTGTTCCGGAAATTGCCAATTCTTCTCCTTCTGGAATCACCAGTTCGTTATCAGGAACTTCTAACTGAATTTTCGGAGGGTTTTTATACGCAGCGAAAAAATCGGCTTTTGTTTTTCCGATCTTCACCTCATGAAATCCGGTGAAAAGATCATGTGAGTTAAAGGTTACTTGGTAATATACCTCATGCAACTCTTCGAGTGTGTCTGCTAAGAATACGGCATTTTCGTAATCAAACAAACCGCCTCCAGTTTCTCTGGCAATTGATAGCAGAGAAACGATATTTTCAGACAGACCGCCGCTGGTTATTAGAAATAGTGGAATTCCTTTGGAGAGCAAAACGGATTCCAATGAATCCAGTAGATCAATTTCAATATGGATTTCTTCATCGGTAATCAGAAAAAGGATGGAAGGGTTATTTTCCATTTCGAGAATATTTAAGATAATCGTAATCGGTCTTTCGAAACTTTCGCCAACATTCTCGAAGGTTTTTCTCACGAGGGGGAGGAGCTCTTCGTGGTTTTGTGTAACGGATAGGTAATTCATGCTGTCGGCAAAACCGACAATGTGATAGACAAGATCGCCGCTAAAAAGCTGAGAGACCACGTTGGATACGGTTATTATCGAATTTTTGACATCTTCAATATAAGGATTCATCGAACCGGAATTGTCGATAATGAAATAAACATTCAGTTGGTCCAATGGCGAAGATGAGACAATTTCCCATTTAGCACCTACTATTTCACCGTCATCTTCTATCACAGGATAAGATCCCGTTGGAAAGCCTTTGAAATGCACAAACAAGCTAATTGCAGGATAAGCACTGGCATCGACCGATTCAAGATGCCAGCCTCCCAACACGATTTCTGATAGTATTAAAAAGATTAAAAGAAACTTCTTGATCATTTTCCTTCACCAATTTGTAGTTCTATTTTTTCTCCTGATTCAAAGCGTAATTCAATCAGACCGTTGGCTTTCGGTGTTGTTCCGATGATTGATTTTACACCGGGGAAGTAGTCGTAGTAAATACCTTTTCTTTCCTCAAAATATCTTCCACTGCCAGGTGGGGTTTGAGCGTAGAAATTTTTGGTTGGCATTATGATGACATCTGCAGCATTTAGAGGGATGTTGTATCCGGTGAGGAGTAATTCAGTATCTCCGTCAGCATTGTAATCAAAAAATTCCATACTGTTGAAGGAGCCTGGATGCCAGAGCTCAGCTTTGAGCTCCCCGCGTCTTGTTAAACAGGTTACTACTGAATAGGTCGGTTCTCCCGAATCTTCATCGAATGAATTAAAGAAAATTGCTATGGTTAACCCTTCTGAATCAGTGAAGATTGAAACATTCTTCCCACATTCATTCGTTTTGTTTTTTGAATCTTTTTCAAAGTCATAGTTTGGCAGGAATCCAAAGACATTTTTTTCTCCAAAGTTGTATTCCCATAGAATTCTATTATCAGAACTGAGAGCTGTGATGACGATATTACTTTTAGCAGGATCAGATCTCACTTTTAGTTTTCTAAAAAGGAGTACATCATCTACGCTGTCATTGTTCAGATCTACCCGTTTAAATTTAATTTCCTCAGTGTTTTCAAACTCCCGGAGCCATACTTTGTTGCGTTTTAAGTTGTCTGAGAAAGCCTCGACAATGTTACCTGATACGTTGAAATAAACCTGCTCAGGAACTTTTGGTTTTTTCCACTCAGAAAGTCTGGAATAATTGAACCCTTTCAATTGTCTTACGGCAAACATCTCGTAGTTCTTGTCTGGTAGTATTTTTATAACTCCCGTCGAATAAACAGTTGCTATATGCTCGACCTTTCCCGAGGAATCTTTACCCCATACTTCGTAGAAGGCTTTCTCCAGCGGGAAGAGGGTCAGAATGATATAGTCATCTTTTAAATAAGCGGATTCAATTGCAGGAGAATCAACGATCCTTTCCTGAAGTTCCAGCAATGTTTTTAAGAATTTACCAAACAATTTTTTCCCGGTATTTCCGATGTAAACATCAGAAGTGAATAGATCGCCGATGTACGCAATTATTGAATTCTTTATATTCCAGACCAATGGAACATAATAAGGAATAAGTTCAGTTTTTCTGGTTTTTTCTGAGACGATGGCAGAATCCATAAGGATCAAAGGAAGGTTGTATTCAGTAAATCCAGCGACGCTGAGGGTACTGACGCCATCAGGATAATTGACCAGGGAAAGGTCCAGCAAATTTTCAGTAGAAAGCTCTGCATCGTGAATCATAGCCAATGTTGGAAGAGCTACGTTGTCGAAAAGAGCGTCGGGATCATAATAGATGTTGGTGGGGATAACATAGCTTTTAGCAGGAATGGCTACATCGTAGGTTGTGATCATTCCGATACCTTCCAGTACGTACAGTGCCCCGCCGGAAAGCAAGATTTTCACGCCATTGTCTATAGCAACATTTATGACGTTCTTGAGGTAGTCGTTAAACAGTTTTTGAATCTCAAGTCTGCTGAGATTCGAGAATCCAATGAACAATATTCTGGAGTTCTTGATTATTTCTGGATTTCTTTTCAGTTTTTCCAGAGAGACCGGTTTGCTTTCAATTCCGAAGGAGTTGAAAAATTGCCTGACTTCATCGGTGGAACTTTTTACATTATTGACTATGAGGGCATCCTTGATTTCAGAGAACCTACGAACGATGAATATCGGAGAGGAAACTCTGAATTTCTTTGTGGTGTCAAAATCCTGCAAATCAACGCCATTAACGATCCATCCATCAAACAACATGGGTTCGGGTTCCCGGGCATCGAGAGTCAAAAGCCTGCCAGCCTCAACCCAATAGATCTTTTCTTTTCCAATGTAGTTGCCATTTTCATCGACATCTCTAACAACCACTTTCACAAACTTTTTGAAAAGAGCTGAAACGGTTGTGGGTTCATTCAGGGTAACGGTAATGGTAGGATCCTGACAGTTGTCGTCCCACTGGAAGAATTCATACTTCGTATCATATCCCTCTATCAGGTCGCTTTCATCTGTTTCAAAAATCAGCCGATTGACAGTGATTGTTACTTTTGAACCGATCCCAAAAGCACCAATAAATCCAGCTTTTCTTTCAACCCCACTTACGTTGAACGTGACGAGGTCCTCAATTTCATCTGGTAAATTCGTTTTTAGCTTCAGAGAAACATCTGGAAGTTTGATTTCAACAGGGGCAAAGTCTCTCCAATCATTGCCTGTGGCATCCGGTGCTGCGTTTTCAGGGTTAGCCTGGCTCTTTTCAAAGGAAAAATCCTTTTCGTAGATAACGTTATTTGAAAGTTTGCCGCTCATTTTAACGATGATCTTACCTTCGATTGTTCCTTCAGCGCCGTTGTTTGCGTAATAGTGGACTCGAGGGATATACAAACCCGGAAGCATTTCTTCGAAGGGAAGTTCATAACTCTCCATTCTTTCTTTTGTTGTGGCATACAATTTTCCCGGAGATTCGGGGTCCATAAAATATATGGTTCTTCCATCCGGGAGAGTGACATAAAGATCCAGGTCAGCTCCTGGATCATTCCATTGGAGAATGAAAAGTAAGGAGTTGCCTTCTGGATACGTTACTCTCGTTTCAACCACGGTTTTTCCGCTGGCATTCTCTGCAACCACAGAGATAATATTCTCACCCGGGAAGAGAAGCAGATTTTCATGAAACTCTCCGTCTGTCAGATTTACCACGTTGTTTTTCCACAAATATTTTTTCTCCGGTGGTGCCGATTCTTTCGTGAACAATGGAGACTTCATCTAAATCTTCACCTTCAACGATTCCTGACACCAGAGTATATGGTTTTGAAACCACAGTGTTGTGTTCGGGAGTTAAAAGTGTTATTTTCGGTGGTTTTTGATAGGTTAACTTTGCGACCTTCAGATCGAGAAGTTCAAAAATACTTTTATCCATCTGTTTTGGCGCGTCGTTATCTATTATTTTCAATGAAAAGTCAAATACATCCGGTAATTTGCCAAAGGGGAGAGCGAATTCATAGAAGTAGTAACCATTTTGGAGTTTGGAAACTATTTTGAAATCCTGTCTGCTTCCATTCAGGATGATATGAGGATCAACATTCATAAAGTTTCCAGGGAGAATGCGGATCTTCTGGTCGTTTATTATGATTTCAACGGCATCGCCATAATCGATAGTGCTTATGTCATAGGCTGGAAGAGGTACATCGTCCCTAATCAATAGGAGGCCGTATAAAACCCCGTCATGATAGGCTAGCTTAAAAGCACCACTTAGGTCGACATCGCCGGCAACCGCTTTTCCATGTACCTTTCCGTCGTCGTAGAGGAAACGTATTCCGGGTATGCGATTCCAATCTGTAATATTGCCATCTATTACGGGAATGTCTGAAATTGGTGGTACGTAAACATGGACAGAATTATCTGCAAAAGTTGGGGGTACGTACGTTTTATCATCTCCGGCTGCATTTATCTTAACACTATCTCTGAAATGCGACGTAACATTACTCAGGAACCAAATTTTTTGTAAAGAGCCGTTCTGTTGGGAATAAAGGATGTCCACATCCTTACCATTTTCTTTGACCTCAGAAATTTCTGTCGAAGTAACCGTTAGACATATGACAGGAAATCCAGAAAGGTCTATTTCGAGGATTTGCCCCAATCCTATACCAACTAACAGAAGAATGAAAAAAAGAATTGGCCAGCGTTTGTTCATAGGATTCATACCCCCTACCAAATGTTTTCTATCGGAAATTTCTTACCTGATTCATCGATGAAAACAATTGTTTTCTCCTTTATTTCAAGGTTCTGGAACCCCTTAGCTTTTTCAAATACTTTGTAAAAAATCTCTTCAGCTTTTCGTTGGCCCAGCCCATAGTATGGTATTGCCTGGCCAGAAACCTTCCGACCATCTAAAATGCCAACAACTGTCTGGTAATCAAACTCAGCGTTCTCTCCGGCAAAGACGATTTCGCTAATACCGTCGCCGTTTAGATCGATAACGTAAAGCTCTTTTAGATGCCCAGGGTGATAGTATCTACCTTCTACAATGCCCTCGAGAGATACCACTGCTAATATGGAAGGGAACCACGGAACATGGTTCAACACGACAACAATCTCCGATCGGCCGTCGTCATTTACATCGCCGATTCGAATTCTGGTGATTTCAAAAGAATCGTCAGGCCAGAAAACGGAGTCATCACTTAATTTTACCTTCCACAATAGTTCGCCTTTTTCATTGAATAGGTAGAGGGTTCCCTTATCTGTAGCACCGGTTCCTGCAATTATTTCCCTTGTCCCGTCTCCATCGATATCTTCTACGAGTTTTGTTTTTATGGTGATTCCAAATCTTTCTTGAAGTTCTGTTATATCGATTGCTGCTTGTTGTTGTACCTGAGGCTGCACGATCTTTTTAACGGTTTTTTCGATAATCACCGATTTGGGTTTATCTATGACCCTGAAACTCACCTTTGAGTCATTAGAAAGCCTTCCATCACTGACATGACACTCCATTACATACACTCCGGTGGCTTCCGGTGTTATTAAAAGTTCGGTGGAGGTTGCATTGAGCAATTCACCATTTAATTTCCAATTGTAGTTCAATGCGTCACCATCAGGATCGTGGGCGTCAACGGATAATCTTACGTTTTCACCTGGATACACGATGGGAGGAATCGCTGAAAAGCTATCTATGACCGGCGGGGAGTTAAGTCTTTCCGGAGAAGTATAACTGGCTGTAAGTATCTTATCACCTGCAGAGACTTCTATAAAGTGCTTTCTGTCGAAATCGAAGTTAGGTGTTCGGAATTCAACGAGTCTCGTTCTGAAATTAAGGTTTGCCAGCTCTTCGAAAGCTTTGTTCGGACCAGCTATCTTGAAAATGTTGAAGAACTTTCCACCTAAACTTTCAGAAATTTTCACGTATTCGGGTTCTGGTGGGACGAGTAATAACAGTTCCACCCCTTTTCCGTTCAGTTCGTCAATCAACCCATTGACCGAAACATTCGAGTAAGCAGTTCCGTCTTCAACAAAGTGTGCAGGAGCGTTGGTGATCAGCACAATTACTTTTTTCGCTTTGACATCGAAAGGAAGATTAGAGGCCATAGAAAGGGCATCCAGAGATATCTCGGGATCATCTCCGCCACCAAAAGGCACAACATCTCTAAGCCAGCTAATAAACACATCGTCGCGGGAAGTAAAACCTTTCAGCTCTCTTATCTCATCTCCGAAGGTAACTAACGCATAGCGTAGTCGAAGCCCTTCTTCTTTTAATTTCTTGATGGCCTTTTCCATGAGATCATCCATAATTCCAATTACATTTCTCATGCTTCCTGAAGAATCCAGAACGATAACAATATCCATATCGGAGATAAAAGCTTTGTCCGGTGTTTTAAACCAGAAGTCAACTTCTATTCCGTCCTCTTTAACACAATCTATGGTTGCGTCGGAAGAGATGTAAAAAGAAACTAGAGGATAATGTTTCAGGTCAATCCCGGATATCTGTCCAGAGAACGAACTGGTGAATAGAGCCAGAAATAAAATTAACGCTGACAGGTTAACGATTTTCATGTCTATCACCATCCGATCGTCTTTTGTGAGAGGTTTCCTGCAAGATCTCTGGCTACTACCTTAAGCTTTGAAACATCGTTCATGGAGAAGGTCTTTATTATTTCAAAATGATTCTCCCTGTTATGAATGTCTCCTATACTGTATGTGGTATCACCAATGGAAACGGATTTGATAACGAAGTTGTCAGATACGGTGATTTTTACCATCACTTCGTTCCCTTGTGTGGAGAGTATGGTGGTTTCAATGAGAGGAGGGGCTGAATCAACAAAAATTTCATGTGTTTTTGTGTCTGTAAGACCGTGGATGTCTTCAACCATAACGAAGAAAACCGAATGACCATCAGGGAAGTAACGGGTTTCTTTGAAGGAAAGGTTCTTCCTTCCATAGCACTGCACGACTTTGCTGGAGATATTCCAGTAATCAGCACTTGTTACCACAACGTTAAGTCCCTTGTTGTCTGTCGCGGTGATTGTTATTTCAACGTGATTTCGCTGTGTAACCAGTATTTCAGGAATGTTTGTTTCAACCACAGGACGTTCTTTATCCGGGAGCAAGAGCTCAACAGTGCTAGCATCGTACCAATCGCTGCCATTTGCGGAAGGGCGAGTATTATCTGGATCGAAGTAAGTCAATGTCGCTTCTTTTTCAAAATGTATGCCGAATCCGTTTGCCTTTATCTTGAATTTTACCGGATTAGGTATTTTTTCTGAATGATAGTAATGTACTCTGATTTTGTAGGTTCCTTCGGCTGGAACCTTGTTCTTGCCATAGGAAAGAACATAACGTTCTACCTTTTGTTTACCACCAATGTACTCTCTCTCATCCATGGTTAGATTTCCGCATTCGGAACCTCTGTTAGCGAAATAGACAATATTCTCTCCGGGTTCATACACGTACAGATCGAGATCGGCATCTTCATTATCCCAGCTTAGTTCCACGGTAAGTGCTTCAGTACCATGGAAATAATTCATATGAAGACTTTTTCCACCGATCCCGGTTCTTGATTTTGCAATGACATGGATGGTGTTTTTGCCAGGTTGTAGAGTAATGGGTATTGCAAAGGTTCCACCTTCAATGGTTTTTGGAGGATTCTCGCTGCCGTTAACACTTACCCGGATACTTCCGGTTTCATTCTCGGGTTTTGAGACTTTTCCAGATAATTCAAGGCTTGAGGTTGCTATGGCACCACCGTAATCCTGGTCGAAAATAATTTCTATCCAGTTTAAAGTACCAGCGGTTCTCTTGCCAGCCATATCTATGACAGCGTAATTCAACCCCTTTTTGACTTCTTCAACCGGTATCGAAAACTCCCGGTTTCTTTCGCCATTCAGTTTGAATATCTTTTTTCCGATCTGGAGATATTTGATCCCGGAGTCATCACTGAAGATGAGCTTGACTTTTGTTTCTTCACCTAATATAAGGTCATAGTCGACAACCGGGGCACTTTTATCCACGTACACATACCTGTATGTTATTGTGGTATTTCCAGAACCATCCGTTACTTCTATTTTCAATTCTTTGGATTTTGCAATTTCGACTTCAAATCTATCTGAAACCGTTTGTGGGAGATCGTAATTTTTTGAAAGCCCTTCAACGGTTATCGTTGCGATACCGCTTATATCAGTGGCTGAAACGGTCATTTTTACTTTGCCTGATACGATAGTGCTTTCGAGTTTAACGGATACTTCGGGGCCGTCACTATCACGTTCAACAGTAAAACTTTTCGATGACGAATTTCCGGCCGCATCAATCGCCTCTACTACGATCGTTTTCATGGGTTTATCGTCGAGGAATATTTCATGGATGGCTTCGTAGATTTTCGAGGCGCCCACGTTAACAGGGGTTCCATCTATTAGCACTTTTGAAAGCCGGGTATTGTCGGTGACATGGATATTTAACTTCGCAAAATCTGAACCGGACGTTCTTCGACCGGTAATTGTAATTTCTGGCGCTTTGGTGTCATAAATAACATAGAATTTCTTTTGAGTGATCTTTCCCGAAACGTCAATGACGGTTGCTATGACAGATTTTGTTTTTCTGTCAGTGGTGTATTCAACTCTCTGCAGCTCGTTATCAGGGTCAAAGGCAACTTCTTTGCCGTCAAGCAATACTTTCTCTATCCTGGTATCATCCTTCATTTTGAAGGAGATTATAACGGTATTCTTTGAAGTGAAGAAATAGTCTGCAATGATCAGGGTTGGTGGTTCTAAATCACACACTAGATTGAGTTTTACGCTACCAAGTTTGTTCATTCCTAAATCGAGCATTTTGATTTCCAGTTCGTTCATCCCTTTGATAGACGAATAGACCGTAACTCCGCGGATTGAGGGGCTCATCAGATCAATGTAAAGCGCGAAGGGAATATTGTTTACATTAAAGATAGCGCCGTAAGGTGTAGAGGTAGAAACCCTGATTGGGGTTTTAGTGTTTTCACCCACTGTGAGATTCTTTTGTAATGGTTTTTCCAGGTTCAATAAGCCGTTTATCTTTGCACCGGTAAGTGGATAAAGGAATCTGGTGTCTTCTGGATCGATGCTTTTTAAGGCTATCAGGTTTTTTTGCAATTTATCACGATTTTTACGGGAAGCTTCCAGTAAAATCATGGTTTTCAGAAGGACCTCGTTTTTAGAGGGTTTCAGTGTTTTTCTGGCCAAATAAGATAATGCGTTTTTTATGCCTTCTTCCTTCCACACTTTGGTTATTTTCCATGAATACCGCAATTCATCTAAACCGGGGTATTTTTCTGCTGTGGCGATCGCTTCTTTCATTAGTTCTGTATTGGAGGTTGCGAATCCAACCGCAAACAGTGCACCAAGAGTGATCGGATCACCAGACTTTTCGTTTACAATCCTTTCAGCGAGTTTCAGGGCTTTGTCATCCATGGAGTTTCTCAGGTAGGCTTCAGCGATCGCTCTTATTAGATAAGGGTCATAGGCGTTTTCCAGGAATTTATCTGCAATCGCAAGGGTCAATGCTGGTTCATTTAAAAGCGAATAGAATATTTTAAGCGCTGCAACCTTTTCTTCGAAGGCGTGCGGCGAGGAAACAGCTTTGAGCGCCTGCTGACTCAAATCGTATTTTCCGGCAAAAAGATATGCGAGAGATTCGGCTATGAGGATTTCATCGCTGCGGTTTTCTTCCGGTATCGTTTCTATAAATCGTGTAAGATCGATCAATTTAGTTATAGAATTGTTGACATATGCGGCTTTAAGAGTTATTTCGACGTACAGTTCTGAAAGTTTTTGTCTCTCGTTTTCATCAATTTTTGCTTTATCCAAGAACGCTTTCAATACTTTACTGGCTTCTGTATAGTAGCCTCTGGCCAGGTATTCATCAACGATTTCAATAATTGATACAGCTTTCACTGCTTTTCGGGTGAAATAATCAAGTGCCCGGATTTCAACAAAGTAGTTTCCGGCTTCCGGTGGGAGAAGCTCTACGTTAGCAGTGCCTTCAAAGGTAACAGTTTTTTTATCGATGATGTTTTCTGTTTCATCCAGCAATATAATGTCTGTTTTCAGGGGTTCGGTCATTGTTGCCAGTGAAGTTATTCCGATTTCAAATGGAATACCAGCGGTAACAGTGGAAGGAACCGTCATTGAAAGGGAGATCTCAGGCAATGGAATAACAAACTCACCTTCTATTGAAGTATCAGGAGTATCTAGTCGTAGTTTGGCCAATCTCGCACCCTGAGTTTTGTATTTTAGTAAATAAATATTCTCAAAGGTTTCGAGAAGACTATTAAAAGCAGTTTTTAGATTATCTATCGTTGGAGATTTCAGGAACATTCCACCGGTAGATCTTGCAAGCGTACCAAGGCTGAACTCGTCTATTCTGGTTCCGAGACCAATTGCAAAAATGACAACATTATTTTCTCTGGCCAGACGGATTACTTCAGATAACGTCTTTTCACTTCCGGGGGCGGTATCTCCATAGTTGGCATCGACTCCGTCAGTAACGAGTATCAAAAATCGTGGACCTGAACGTTCTGAGAGTAGTTCTATGCCTTTTGCAACGGTGTCATAAAGAGGTGTTGCACCTCTTGCTTTTATAATAGCAAGGGCTCTTTTCAGCTGTTCTCTATCGCGGGTGAAGTTTTTTAAAACCTCTATTTCAGTATCGAAAGCGATCAAGGCAAGCTCACTGTTTTCGGGAAGCAGGTCAAGGAAATATGAAGCAGCATCCTTGGCTTTTTCCATAACGGGTTTCATACTTCCACTTCTATCAACTTCAAGGACGAAGTTCAACGAAGGTTCCTTTTTCAACGCTTCCAGACTCTGGAGATCTATCCTTCCTGAAGGTTCAAGAATGTAAGCGTCGCTGTGTAGAAGTACTTCTTCGCTGATAGGTTTATTTATATCTGTGTAAGCTCTGAATAATATCTTTATTTCCGGGTAGTCTTCTATGTTGATTATTTAAAAACTCTATTTTTCCTGTTCTCTCACTATAAACCCGATTGAGCAATTGGTATCTTATTTCGCCCAGGTGAGACAGAAAGGTCACCATGAAATTTTGTGAAAAGTTTTCTCTTAGCCCTTCCACATAAACCTTTGAGCTTCTTGAATAAATGGGGGTATCTGGATCAACGAAGCTGTAAAGCTTTGTGGAGATCTCAAACACATGCACTGTATCTTCATCTTCAGAAGAGATCCGGGTAACCTCCAGTTTAATGTACCAATCGTATCCGACTATTTCGGAGGCTTTTTCAGGGGAAAGAGAACCTTCTGATAATTCCACGGAAAGGTTACAGTTTTGTAAAATATTCTCCAGGCTGTTTTTGAGTTCTCTGTAAAGCCATTCCCTTGGTTCGAATCTCATTACATCATAACTTAAAAGTATCCTTCCAATCTTTAGTGTGAAATCCTGCCTTATCTTCAGATTGAATGAAAGCTGAACTTTTTGATTTTCCCCTATATAAACATATTTTTCTGAGGGTTCAAATCCTTTAAGTTGCACAGCTACACGGTGGTAACCGGGCACAACCCAGAATTCAAAGGGTGTGTATCCAAGATGAGTACCATCAATATAAACCTTCGCGTCGGATGGATAGGTTTCAACCTGAAGAAGCCCGTAAGAAAAAGAGACGACAGAAAATAATACAAACAACGTGAGAAATAATTTTCTCATTGAACCTTCCCCCTTATCTTTCTTTTCTCCATTATATGATAACTTTGATTCATTTCAAAAGATTAAATGAACGGAACGCATTGGGGATATCAGGATCCTAATTCCAGTATGTGCAGGATCTTATAGTATCCATCCTCTATCTTTGCTGCTTCAGGAAGTCCGCCTTTTTCCAGTAACGAAAAAAGCTTAAGTAAAAACTCTTTTGGATTTGTAGGGATTATTTCTAAAGCGGAATCTACGTCAAGCAATCTATTGTCCTGAGCTCTGGAAAGAAAAAGGGCGGTTTCAAAGTGGAACTCTTTTATTTCATCAATAACTTCTTCCAGGAACCATTCGCTATTAAAATTCAAACCGCCGAGATACCATAGGTAAACCCGGTAAAGTATTCTAAACAAGGCAGTAGCCGAACCGTTTCCGGAAACAAGGAAAGGAAAACGATAAGAAAGGAGCATTGCTTCTGGAATATTTTCCCTTAGTGATACGAGCAGCCCAAAGAATAATTCAACCATCGAGAGGTCCGGTTCTATTGATTCCGGGATTTCGCCGGTAAGAAGTCTTGTTGCTCTATTAGAGAGTTCAGGATTATTTGATTTGGATAAATAATTCAGCAGATGTCTATAATCAACTTTGCCGAAATTAACAAACTCCTGGTTTTTCATATCTGTAGCGTCTATCAGTTTATCAAACAAAAGTTCTAACTCGCCGGAATTGTACTTTTTTGCCAGGCTCCTCATGACAGGGTTTTCAAATTCTGTATTAACCTGTGAGAGTCCTTGGACCATTCCTTCATACAATGCAATTTCTTTTTTTAGTTCGTAAATGCTCTCATCCGGAAGTTCATCTATCAATTCCCGGGCTTGTTTAAAATCACCTAAAAGTGTAAAAGATCTTGAAAGGGCCACGGTGGCTTTGTAATCTTTTGTTTCATTATAGTATTTTTCGAGATGTTCTACGGCGTCTTCTACCAGTCCCATATTTCGTTCCAGTAATCCTAGTTCGTACAAAATCTCAACTGCTTGCGTCATCTCGTATGCCTTTTTTAAGTCGTTATAAGCGCCTAAAAAGTCTCCCAATCTTGTTTTGGAGAAAGCTCTGTTATAGTGGAATTCCCACCGCCCTTCTTTTTTTAGCCCTTCGCTGAACGCTTGCTCTGCAAGTGCATAATTTTGTTTTTCGTTGTATATAACCCCTTTTCTCAGGTACAAATCCGCCGAAAGCGGGAAATTCTTTGAAGTGTTCTCGATTATCTTCAGGGCAGAATCTAGCATTCCGGAGACAATATAGGTGTCTATAATCCAAGAAGGGGAGGAGAGAATTCCCCCTGTGCCTTTTCCAGGGATAGTATGTAGAATTTAACAGCATCGTCATATTCGCCTTTTTTCTGCATAAGCCGCCCAAGCTCGTAATAGCCCAGATAAAAATCTTCTTTAAGCTCAACGGATTTTCTCAACTCAATTTCCGCTAAACCTAATTCGCCTTTTTTCCTCAGTAAAAGCCCTTTGTAAAAGTGATATCTGTAATCTTCTTTGATTTTTTTTGCTTTTTCCAGCCATTTTTCGGCTTCTTCAAGATTGTTTGTGTTTAATGCTTTCTTGAATTTCTCATAGCAGAAATAAACGAGATATGACCCATAATAATCGTCCTTTGAAACGGAATATTGGGCATCTAAACCTCTTATTATCACGTCCAGGTCAATTTTCTCTTTATCTATGATTTTTGGTAAATCTTCCAGAAGTACTGGAAGTTTTACTGGAAGGTTCTGGCGTTTTGCTGCATCTGGTTTAAGAGGCATGTAAACAATAACCTTTTTTGGTTTGTTCACCCTGCACCTCCGGGAGTATTATTTTTTTCAGCTTTCCACACTTTATAGTATAATACTAACTGAACATCATAATATTACAGGAGGTATAGAGATGGTAGCACTCTCATATGTTTTGATAGGTGTCCACGTAGTGTTGAGTGTACTCCTAACCTTTTTCGTGTTGAGTCAAATGTCGAAGAGTTCTGAATTAGGTGCGGCTTTTGGCAGTGGTGCTTCTCATACGATGTTTGGAAGGAAAAAGGGTCTGGACACCGCCGGGAAGATCACCCTCGGCCTTTCCATCGCTTTTATGGTGAACAGCGTTATTTTGACATTTGTTATCTCAAGAGCATTCCCGTCGTAAGGTGATAATCTTGGAAGTGCCGGAAAAACAATTGCAGATACTTAAAAGGAACTCCGTTTCCTTGATTTCGGAGGAAGAATTAATTGAAAGATTGAAGCTCGGAAGGCCGCTTCGAGTCAAGCTTGGAGTTGATCCTTCAAGACCGGATCTTCATCTTGGCCATGCAGTTGTTCTCAGGAAACTCCGGGAATTTCAGGACCTCGGCCATCACGTTATTTTGATAATAGGTGATTTTACGGCTCGAATTGGCGACCCTTCCGGTCGCTCGAAAACCCGCCCGATGCTCTCAAAAGAAGAAGCAAAACAGAATGCCATCACCTACAGTCAGCAAGCCTTTAAAATCCTCGATCGAGATAAAACAGAGATAAGGTTTAATTCTGAATGGCTGGATGGTATGAGTTTTGAAGATGTGATACGGCTTTCGGCTAAGCATACCGTTGCGAGGATGCTTGAAAGGAATGATTTCGAGAAGCGGTATAAGAATAACGAACCTATAAGCATAGCAGAGTTTCTTTACCCGCTAGCCCAGGCTTATGATTCGGTGGTGGTCAAAGCGGATGTGGAGATCGGCGGGGACGACCAGTTCTTCAATTTTGTTGTTGCGCGTAAGATTCAGGAAGAATATGGTTTGCAACCCCAGGTCATTCTCACCATGCCTCTCATAGAGGGAACCGATGGCAATTTGAAAATGTCCAAGAGCTATGGCAATTATGTTGCCTTTGAAGACCCTCCAGAGGAAATGTTTGGAAAACTCATGTCGATTCCCGATACCTTAATAATTAAATATATGAGGTTGCTCACAGACATTCCTGAAGAGCGGATTCTCCAATACGAAAGGGATATAAAATCAAGGAAAATCAATCCACGGGATGTAAAAATGTTGCTGGCTTTTGAGATAACAAGATTTTTCCACGGTGAAGAAGCTGCGGTGCGTGCAAGAGAGAATTTCATAAAAGTTTTCAGAAAAAAGGAACTTCCCAGCGAAATACCTGAAATTAAAGTAAAAGAATCCGAACTATCTCTTGTAGATCTGATGGTTAAATATGCTAATATTTCATCAAAAAGCGAGGCCAGACGGTTGATTTCTCAAGGCGGTGTTCGGCTGAACAACACGGTGATAAAAGATATACATGCTAAGGTCGCAGTATCCAATGGGGACATACTACGTATCGGTAAACGTAGATTCTTCAAGATTTCGTGCTAAACTTATAGAAATCAAAACTTGAACAAGTTGGCCTGCATACTGTATAATAAATTCGTGCTTTAGGCAGATTTACAACTTTCCGAAAGGGGGTAGGTTCCATGAAAAAACTTTCCTTGGTATTGGTCCTTGCCCTTGTTGGCGTGGTGTTCGCCTTTGCGGTAGACTATACTGACGTTCCAGAGGGGCACTGGGCTTACAATGCGGTAATGAAAGCAACAGCTGCGGGATTACTTCAGGGATTCCCGGATGGTACATTCAGAGGAACGGATAGTGTAACGAGGTATCAGTTAGCGGAAGCTATGGCAAAGCTCCTCGAGTACTCCGATGCAGGAGACGCTAAGCTTCAGGAACTCGTTTTTGCTTTGACGAAAAAGGTAGCCGGTCTTTCCCTTGATATTTCTGAGGTTGTAAAGGGAATTGAGGGAACTTCAAAGAGCCTTTCTGATGCCGTTGCATTGCTCAATGCACATGACGCAGATATAACCGCTCTGAAGAAGAAGCTTACCGATACCGAAATAACGGTCAAGCTCCTCGGTCAGGCTATCGCAAAGCTGAGGAAGGATCTTAAAGATGAAGCTGCGGCCATTGAAGAAATCAAGGCCCAGAATTTTGTAACATCCGAGCAACTGGATGAAAAGCTCTCCATGCTTTACACGAAAGTTCTAATGCTTCAGAAAGAAGAGAGCAAGAATAACGCCGCGATAATGGCTGAGGTAGGTAAACTCAACGAGAACGTTGAGGTTATCTTTGATCAGGTTGACTCCAACGTGTTTTCCATAATGGGGCTTGAAAAAGAACTCGCTGGTGTTAAAGCCTCTCTGGACAATTACGTTACCAAGGACGACTTCGAATACGTAGTGAACGTTACAAACAAACTCAGCGCGGATATGTTTACAATGCAAAGAAACTATGGCAAGAGAATTGGTAAGCTCGAAGAAGCTGCTTCCGATTACGCTTTGAAAGCTGATCTTGATGCCTTGAAGAGCTCGGTGAATGAAGATATCGAGGTCATCTTTGATCAGATCGATTCCAATGTCTTTGATATCATGGCTCTCGAGAAGAAGGTAGGGGATCTTGAGGCTGCTCTGAATGCTACAAACGAAGAGCTTGCCGCTTTGAAGGCTGAAGTTGTGACACCTGATCAGCTCTCAGAGAAACTCAACTTCCTCTACAAAAAGATAAATATCGTTGAAGCCAATGCCAAAGATGACGTTGAGGGTCTCAAAGCAACCATTGCCGATCTTGAGGCCAAGCTTGAAGCAAACGCTAAGAACACAAACTTCTCGATGATCCTTTCAGTTGTTTCAACTGCAGTAGCGGTTATGGTGCTTATGTTAGGTAAGTAAACGATTGATTGATTTGTGGCCTGCTGCAAAGGAAGCGGGCCACGATTTGATTCAACCTAGTGGTTTGTGTTAAAATACGAGTGCGCATATCATTCTTAAAAGGGGGTAAGTGTGCATGAAGAAACTTCTGGTTATTCTAACTCTGGTTATCGCTATGACAGCTTTTGCTGGAACAGCGTCTGTCAATCTCGGTGGCGAAACATGGTTTGAAGTTAAGCTTGACAAAGACGGCTTACACACAAATATGTTCATGTGGAACCAATGGGCAGGTTTTGGTGTTGACGCTGGAAATGTTAGTGTAAGCCTCGGCTTCGATGGTTCTCTAACATTAAATGGTATTTCACTTTCCAACGATCGTATCGCTGCGAATTGGTATTCCTCAATGGCATTCCAGGGCGACTACAGCAAATGGTGGTTCGTTGAAGTCGATGATGGCGCTTGGGAACCAACAGCTATCTTTGAATTGAAAGACCTTGGCCTTTCCGTTGCTACTCAGGAAGGCGACAAGGTTCTTGCGAAGTTTGCTGTTGATCCTGTAAACGTTGCCGCTCAGATCAGCCTCGATGCAAGTGGATTCGCCGGTGCTGCTGCTGAAATCAGCTCCGAGGACATCTTTGCTGGTCTTGGTTTTAGAGTTGGTTTCAAAACAGGTGGCGATTACACTGTAAACGCCTGGTACAAAACCACTCTCGGTCCTGTTAATCTTGATGCTTACATGAGATACTCCAACTTCAATGGTCAGTACGTTGGTGCCAACATTGGGTTTGCAAGTGATCTCGTGAGCATTGACACGAACGTTAACTATGACTTCGCCGCAACACCAACTCTTAGCGCTAAATTTGCAGTTGTTCCTATGGAAATCAAAGCCGGACCTGTTACCATCAACACCAAGATCGCTTCTGGTAAATACAGAGACTGGTGGATGGGACTTGTTGGAGATGTTATTGCTGATTACAAAGACATAAGTGTTGAAGCTGCCGCTTCTCTGTCTCTTCCTCTCGGCCTTGGATTCCTTGCCGATCCTACACTCGCTGTTACCTTTGATTATTACGTTCTTGATGGAAGCATGACAGTTCCATTGAGCATTTCCTCGAAGCTTTACGACCTTCTCAGTGTAAAGGCTGGAGTGGACTTTGTTGATCTTACAAGCTGGTACGCATATGTAGGTTACTACGCTGCGTTCTGATATTTAGGTTATAGATACGCTGTGAAAAACCCCCGACCAATGTACGGCCGGGGGTTTATTTATGTATGGTATAGATGATGGCAAAATAGAAAGATGAGATGGCAAATGTCTTTCACAGAATTAAAGAGAAAACTGAGCACCATTGAATTTATGTTGTTTCATTAATAGCATTTTCGTTTGTTTGGGAGTGAAAGCATGAGACTTTTGAGTTTGATCGTCGGGGATTTATTGCTTCTTTTGGCGCTAGTATTTCTGGGAATCCTTTTTACGGCGCTTGTGTACGAGATAATTTTTCCAAACGAAGCCAGGGAGTTGTCGCTGAATACTGGAATTCATTTTTTGATGATAGTGACTCTTTTGACTCAGGGGATAATCTTTCAAATTGGTTCTATCAATCCAGAAAAAAGTATTTTGAAGCTTTTTACCGTTTTTAGTTCTATTGCGAGTCTGTTTTTATTTTTGGTCGGTGTAGTTACCGTAAACCTTAATTGGTGGATCAGACCAGTTGAATCTCTTCTGGACATTAATCTACCTTTTGCTACGCCTCTGAGCATTTTACTCCTGGTTGTTCTGGTGTTCCTTGTCCCTTTTTCTTTGCTTTCATTTTCTTCTGATGATAAAAAGTGAGATTTCCTTATTACCATCCTCTTTATTGTAGTAATTTCTAGTTGTTTACTGTTTTATTATGATCCGGATCATATCTTTTTGAATTAGGGTGTCTCAAAAATCAGTAACAGCCAATAATATCAGCCACCTTTCTGTGAGGACGGCTGTTCAAGATATTGAACATAACACAAAGATTGTATGCCAATATGGCCAAACCCAATACCGCATCATAATTCCTGTTTCTCACATACCAAATGTATTCCAGATTGAAATATTCTTGTAGAATGTTAATCGTTCTCTCTATCTCCCAACGGTTTTTATACTTCTCCGTCA
>NZ_JGCK01000013.1:0-13333 GCF_001639905.1 Kosmotoga sp. DU53
TAGCATGATAGAGGCTAGAAGAACTCGTATTGGCGGATTCTTTCAATCTGTTGAAATTGCTGAGATAAATWATCCTTCTCTCTTACGAACGTTTGAAGTCTCGAAAGTGGAAAAATCCCATACGCTATGATTAGAGCTTCTCAATATGAAATTACCCAAATGTTTAATATTAGATATTTCCATCTCCAGACACAAAATTCTTGACATGTCTCGACCAATTGAACTTACCAAGTTCCTTCACAAGATGAAATATCACTTTTTCGCCCTGTATCTCGTACCTCACGATCTCCCAGCCTCTTCGAATCATAAGGGATAACTCTTTTATCTCACTTATTGATGACTTTTCCATACCATCACCCCCAATCTAATCGTAGATCTTCATAGCCTGAAGCTTGTTTTACAACCAGTAACTTTTCGCATACAAAGTACAAACTAGCCAACATTCATTAACCTGCAGTACAATTATTGAGAAAACGTTCAATCATAAATAAATAGCTTTTCAAATATGTTTTAATATTATTATTGATCTATATTCATAGATATCTGGAATTTAAGGAAATCATTTAAAAAAATACGAAAGGTAGACCTTTTTAATTTATTCAATACATGAACAAAGATAGTATAATTATGGTAAGTTAAGTAAAAATTCGTTCGAAGGAGGAAATTGAATGAAAAAAGTACAAACGTCTAAAAAAAGCCTTTCTCAGTTTATTGATGTAGTGGGAGAAAAACAGATCGATGAAATTGTGTCGCTAGCCAGTGAGCTTAAAGGTCTCCGGGTTTTGCATATAAACGCCACATCATTTGGAGGCGGTGTCGCTGAAATTTTGCACACCCTTGTACCTCTTATGAATAATGTTGGTTTGAAAGTTGACTGGATGGTTTTGGATGGAAGTAACGACTTTTTCGATTTTACAAAAAAAATGCACAACTCCCTTCAGGGCAAAGAGGGAACAATAAGCGAAGAAGAAAAGAAGCTGTTTTTAAGGGTAAACAAAGCAAATGCGCAAAGCTTGAAAGAAGTAGATTATAATGTAATCATTATACATGACCCACAGCCCATTGCCGTACCAAAGTTTGTGGATTTCCAGGATACTAAGCTGATCTGGAGATGTCACATAGATACTTCCACACCAAACGAAGAATTCGTCGAATTCTTGAACTCATTTGTTGAATATTATGATGCCAGTATTTTCACTTTGAAACGTTACGCCGGCAAGCTTAGATTCAGAAAAATTTACGAAATTCCACCATCTATAGACCCGCTGAGTCCTAAAAACAGAGAACTAACCCCCAACGAATTAAAGGCATCGATCGATAAATTAAAAGTCGATACAAATCGCCCTTTAATAACCCAGGTGTCCCGCTTTGACCCGTGGAAAGATCCAACGGGCGTGGTAGATGTTTATAGAGAGCTCAAAAAAGAGCTGAAAGACCTGCAGCTTTTGATGATCGGTTCTATGGCGTCAGATGATCCGGAAGGCTGGACCATGTACGAAGAGCTTCTCAGATACATCGGGAGAGATTATGACGTGAAAGTACTTACAAATTTTCACGGTATTGAGAGTATCGAAGTGAATGCTGCACAAAGAATCAGTGATGTTGTCCTTCAAAAATCAATTAGAGAGGGATTTGCATTAACCGTAAGTGAAGCTCTCTGGAAGGAAACCCCCGTCGTTGGTGGAAATGTTGGAGGTATCCCAACCCAGATTTCGCATGGAGTGAACGGTTACCTCGTCAACAACATAGAAGAAGCTGTCGAATATACCAAAATACTTTTAACGGATGAAACCCTGAGAAAGGAAATGGGCAAAAAAGGTAAGGATATTGTTAAAGAAAAATTTCTTATTACCCGTCATTTGCTGGATTACCTGAAGCTTTTTAGAGATTTGGTTAAATGATGCCGCTTCGCGGCGGATACGAATCCCTCCGGGATTGACTCGAACTGCTTCGCAGTTGATACGATCGGCTTCGCCGATGAATAAACAGAGAGACTGAGATTCGTTATTATAGGGGCACAGCAGCCTGTGCCCTTTATCTAACGGTATATATCTAATCAAATGTATGTTTTCATATCCACTAAGGGCAGAACATGTTCTACCCCTACATTAAAAACAACAATCTCTTACAGTCTTGCGAGTCTCAACCTCGTAAGTGTCGCTCCATCAGCTAACAGCCTCGCGAGCGTCAAATGTTTTTTCAACTGCGTAGCAGTTCGTGACAACTCAGAATGAGTTCGTGTCAATCCCGAAGGGATTCGTGTCGCTGCGAAGCAGCTCTCTCGGACTCTCGGTTCTCGGGTCTCGGATTCTCGTTTTCTCGGATCTCGAGTTTTTATCCCTTATTCCCAACTTTTATCCTGGAACTTATATATTTTCTCAACAGCAAAAACGCAGCTCCCTTTTCCCAGGATTCTGGATCAGTTATACGCATGATTTCAGGCTTTATTTCCCAACCATCTTCTATATTGAGATGGATAGATTTGACGATATCGTTAAAGATCCATTCTGAAACAATCCCTTCACCGCCGATCCACAAGATTGCCGGCCTTAGCGACAGAACTAAATTCGACAGATAATAAGACAAACTTTTTATTATGCGTTCATATTCCTGCAGTCTTTCTTCTTTTTTTGCCTTCTCTCTAAATTGATTTATAATCGGTCTAAAAAGGTCAAAGTTGGCAACAAAATTGCCGATACTACCCGCTCTTTCTTTCACAAGAACATACTCTGAGGCCACAGTTTCAAGACATCCAATACGTCCACAATAACACTTCTCACCATCAGGGTCGACTCCATGGTGGCCAAACTCAAAGGCCGTTTTTCCATCACTCCCAACGAATATATCCTGACCATCATAATAAGACGCGCCTATCCCCACACCAAAACTCACGGTCAGCGAAGATTTGTTTATTATTCCGGATTCCACGATTTGACCAATATGCAAAGCATCAACATCGTTGCACATAACGAATTCCGAAAGGGCCAACTTAGAAATAACGGGTTCAAAATCAAAATTTCTAAGGTTCAATATGGGCGATTTTATTATCCTTTTGCTTTTTAAATCAACTGTTCCCGAAACCGCAAACCCGGCTCCGACAGGTTTATAATGCTCAACAAATCTTTTTAGTTCGCTTATTACATCCGGTATTGATTTGCCAATTTCATGTAACGGATATTCTATCGAGTCAATTTTTTTCAAGGAGAAATCAAAAATTATTGCCCGAAGAGATTCACGCCCCAATTTAACACCAAAAACCGTTCCGTGTTCAGGATTTAATGAAACCACATGATTCGGCCTTCCCCTGCCACCGGCAATTTTTTCTATTCTGATCATCTCTAACTTCGTTAGTTCGTTCAACAGATAACTCAGAGTTGAATTTCTTATTTTCATTTTTTCTGTTAATTCTTTTCTTAAAACACGCTTGCCAGCGTAAAGAAAGTCGAGCAATTTTGTAAGATTGTCCCAACGAATCTCTTCGATTTTCACACTGATTCCCCCAGTTCAAGTCTTACTCATTTTATGGTCCAACCAACCATCCCTTTAACATAATATCTCTGCAAAAGAAGATAAATCAAGATCGGAATAATCATAACAAGTATAGATGCTGCTGACAAGAGCCCCCAGTCAACGTGATAAACACCTCTCATAAGGGGTATTCTCTGGGTTGCGAGAAGTTTGTTAGGTGAATAGATCAGAATCAATGCCAGGAAGAAATCACTCCAGACCCATGTGAACTGAAGCGCTGAAGCAGAGGCAATAGCCGGTAGAGCATTAGGGAAAACTATTTTGTAAAAAATCTGGAAGTCACTCGCTCCATCAATCCGGGCTGCTTCTTCAATGGAAAAAGGTAATGTTTTGAAATAATTGCGCATAAAGAACGTTATCCAGGGTATCCCCCACGCTGTATGTACAAGAATCAGTCCAAGATAGCTATCCACCAGACCGAGCGTACTCATTATCTGAAATATGGGCACAGCTATCATCTGCTGGGGCAGTGCGAGCGTTAGAACCACGGTAATAATAAACGCTTTTCTCATAGGAAAATGATAACGCGACAATCCGTATCCCGTCATGGTTGCGATTATAAGAGGTAAAAATGTTGCCGGGATTGCAACTATCAACGAATTTTTCATACCATTTATAAGTGGTGCTGTTGGGTGATTTAATGCGTCAAAAAAATTTGAGAAGGTCGGGGTAAATGTATCGAATCTCCACCATCCGTTTATTACTTCATCAAAAGGGCGGATCGCAGTCATAAGAATTCCAACGATTGGAAGGATCCAGATTAACCCAATAATCCAGGCGGTGATGTTAAGAGAAATCTCCCTGAATTGTATTTTTTTCTCATAACGCATCATCTCCCGCTGAACTTATCATAGGTATAGCTGCAACAAGAGTCGACAGTGTTATAAGCACGGCAACAACTGCGGCCTTCCCGAAGTCCCACTCCCTGAAACCGTACATGTACATTTGCAACGCAAGTACATTTGAAGCACCACCTGGACCACCCATGGTTGCAACGTATACAATATCAAATACCTTCAATTCCCATAATAAAGTCATAGTGACAACAACAACCGTTATCGGTTTTAATAGCGGAATTGTAATGTTAAAAAACATCTTTGATGGTGTTGCACCATCTAACTGTGCAGCTTCGTAATAAGATCTGGGGATTGTTTCAAGGCCAGCAGCATAGAGTATCATACTGAACCCTGTCCATAGCCATACAGAACCAAATATCAGTGAAAGGAGGGCTGTTTCCGGATAGGCAGTCCATGTTTTACCCTGTATTCCAAAAAAACCGAGAACCATATTTACAACTCCAACGTTCTCTTCGAACATAAACCTTATCATTATTCCACCGACGATCATAGGCATTACCATACCCAAAAAGATGACTGATTTTATGATCGCTCCACCTTTAACTTTTCGTAAGAGAACAGCAAGGATCAATCCCAAAAAAGTCGTTAATGGTAGATGGATGCCAATCCACATAAGATTGTGTATGAGCGCTCCAAAGGGAAATCCCTGCTTAAATCCCCTCGGGTTTACAATATCTCTGCTTGAAAAAACTTCACGGTAATTGTTCAGCGACAGTTTTCCCGTTTCATCGATAAAACTGAGGAATATGGTTCTAAATGTTGGATATAGGACAAAGATTGCTATCAGCAACAAAGCAGGTAATATGAATATGGTAAAGTGATAGAGACGTGCTTTTCTAAGAACCACCGTATCGTCTCCTTTCTTTTAAAAAAGACGGGACCTTAAGGCCCCGCCTTTTCCTGTGATCAAACGATTACTCTGGCATCTTTTCATCAAGAATTTCCAGTACCTGATTCAGTCTGTCTGGTTTTACCCAAAGAAGCTTCAATTGATCCCAGAATGTTGGTTGCCATATGCCTCCGATAGAATCATCAAGGTCGTTTAGAGATGCTATACCCTCAAGAAGGTTTGCAACTTCTCTGTCAACAGGCGGATATGCATTTTCGTTTACTCCCAGGGCGGTAGCTATATGGCCACCCTGAGCAATCTGAATGGTTTGCCCTTCCGGACCTGCGAGGAACTTAAGGAGTTCTTTAGCTTCTTCCACATTTTTGGAGTACTTTGGAATGAAAGCATAATCAATTCCGAATACCATTCCCTGGCAACCTGGAAGTGTAAACACTCCAAGATCCTCGGGATCATCTACCATACCCGTGATCCAGCTTCCCATGAAATACAGCGCATAGTCTCCGTTCCACCATTGTCTCAAGATTGTGGTCCATTCAACGGGTTCGCTGAAAAACCCTTCTTTAAGCAGGAAGGTGAGTTTTTCCATAGCTTTTTTGACTGTAAAGCTCTCCCATTTCACGTTACCTTCAATTAGATCCTTTTGTAGTTCAGGACCACCAAATGTTATCAAAAAGTGTTCGGTAATATCTGATAACGGCCATCCTACCCCATCACCGCTGGCTATTGGTGCCTTGATCCCCGGAAGGTTTTTGAGCAACCTCAATAAGGTTACGAACTCATTCCATGTCTTTGGTGGAACCAGTCCATATTTTTCAAAGAAAGACTTTCTGTACCAAAAACCTGGTTTTACCTTTGCTGTATAAGCGATTCCGTATACCTTCCCGTTGAACATAACATTATCAAGAGCACCGGGAAGATAGCTTTCCGGCCTTATGATATCGGTAACCTCAACAACATGTTTGGTGTTTTCACGAATGAATGTTGGCCACATAAAAATAATATCACCAGGTGCTTTTCGGGCTGCAAATTGTGCGGGTAAAACATTCGCAAGATCTTCAGCGCGATAAATTTGATAATTCACCTTAATTCCCGTCTTTTCCTCAAACGCTTTGAGAACAGGCAAAAACTTTTCCATTTCCGGACCGGCCCATGGTCCAATTACCGTTAAACTCTTCCCAAATGCAATAACTGTAAGAACAAGCAGAAACATAACCAGCAATTTTCTCACCGTACACACCCCCTTTATGGAATTCATTTTAACTATACAACAAATCCACCAATAAATTCAAGTCTTGAATAAAGTCTTTATGGAAACTACTATCCGTAAGAACAAATGATGTAGATTAACTGTAATCAACTTAAGTACCGTTTCAAAGTATTACTGCTCATTACATGATAAAATATCGACTGGTTGGGGTAATTTAAAATATTCGGAGGAATATTTCATGGGGAAAATGATTGTTTTTGCAGGAAATGTTGGATCAGGAAAAACAACTATCGCCAGAGCACTTGCAGATGCTCTCGGCTTTGAGATTCATTTTGAGTCCGTCAGTGATAACCCTTTTCTTGAAGATTTTTATCATAACCAGCGAAAGTGGGCATATCATCTACAGACTTTTTTCCTGATTCATAGATTTACAGCGCTGAAAGAAGCAATGGAAAAAGGGTACAACATCGTTTTTGATCGCTCTATTTACGAAGATGCGGAGATTTTTGCCAGGAATCTCTACGAAACCGGAAAGATGGAGAAACGCGAATTTGAGACTTATCTCGATATGTTCTACTCAATGATCAAATACATCCCACATCCCGACCTGCTCGTATTCATCGATGCCGATATCGATACGATACTTGCACGGATAAGAAAAAGAGGCCGTAATATGGAGCTCGAAGTACCAATAGCCTATTGGCAACAGCTTGCAAATCTTTATGATTCATGGATAAGTAGGTATGATTATTCGCCAGTGTATAGAATTGATGCAAAATTCGTGGATATTGAAAGATATCCAGATCATCTGGACAAAATTGTTTCCGACGTCAAAAGAATTTTGAAGATTTGATTTGTGCGGACGGTGAAGTAGTGATGAAAAGAATTCTTTTATTGCTTTTGATTTTTTCCATAATCCTATCCTTTATGCAACTATCTGCAAACGTCAGCAAAAGAATCTCTGTTTGGAACTTCATTCATAAAAACAAAGTGAATACAGTTTTTGTAACTTCACCGGCTCGTTTTCCTGACCAGACCCTACTTGATGCAGGAATAAGAACACTCCAAAGTGCAGGGTTAACAGTCATAGTAGGCGACAGTTGCCGAAGATATCTATCTGACGAAGAAAAAGCCAGAGAAATCAACGAAGCCTTTGCAGATCCGAATATTGACATGATAATTACATCTCGCGGTGGCCATGGATCGTTCAGAGTTCTGGATTACCTGGACTGGAAAACCATCTCAAAAAATCCTAAACCTATCGTCGGATACAGTGACATCACAGCTTTGCTTTTAGGAATCTATTTCAAGACAGGTATCATCACCTACCACGGCCCAATGGTAACCGTTGAACTAGATAATGACGGAGAATCACTTGAGAAAATGCTGAAACTTTTGAACGGTGATAAATTGATTACCTTTGATTATAATTCAAAGCCAATAGTACCTGGTAAAATGGTTGGAAGGCTGATCGTAGGCAACCTGTCCCTTTTCAAAACTCTTCAAGGTACAAAATATTTTGGTTCTCTGAAAGATTCCATTTTGGTTCTTGAAGATGTAGGAGAAAGCCGGGAGTCAATAGAACGCATGGTATGGAATATAGCACATCTGAAAGACTATCAAACCTTAAGGGGAATAGTTTTTGCGGGATTCACCCAGATAAATAACGATGACTTTGACGGTGTTTTCAAAATCCTCGAAAGATTTTTCGAAGATGCCCCATTTCCTGTTTGGGTAGGACTTCCAGTATTCCACGGAAATTTTACAAAGCTAACTTTGCCCGTTGGTGCATGGGTTGAGATGGATCTCGAGAATCACTATATAAAGATTTTGAATGGTCCTGAACCAGAGAGATAAAAAAAGAGGGAACCCAACAGTGAGTTCCCTCTTTTTTTACTTGGTTCTTTATTCTTCATCAAAGTAGGTTCTTGATGCATGGCTTACAGCTATTGCACCGTCGGCAGCGGCGGTGACAATTTGTCTTACTTCCTTCTCACGAACGTCTCCGATCGCATATACTCCTGGAACGTTAGTTTCCATATGCTCGTCAGTCATTATATATCCCCAATCGTTGGTTTTAACTTTCCCTTTCAAAAAACCGGTATTGGGTACCAACCCGATGAAAACGAACACGCCTTCAACTTCAAGCGTAGAAAGTTCACCAGTCTCAACGTTCTTAAGGATCAATCTTTCAACCTTGTCACTTCCTTCGATTCTATCAACCACTGTGTTGAAAATAAAGTCTACCTTTCCGGTAGCTTTTATTCTTTCTTGAAGAAGCTTGTCTGCCGTCAATTTAGGGAGATTTTGAACTATCGTTATCTTATCAACGATCTTGGAGAGAAAAAGTGCTTCATCCAGCGCGCTGTTACCTCCACCAATAACAGCTATATGCTTCCCGGCAAAGAAATGTCCATCACAGGTTGCACAATAAGAAACTCCTTTACCGGCAAATTCAGCTTCTCCTGGTACATTCAATTTTCTTGGATTGGAACCCGTAGCAATGATCAAAACACGGCTCTGGATCTTCTTACCGTTGTCAAGTATGACGGTTTTCTTTTCACCTTCGATCTCGAGTTCAACAACCTCCGCATTCAGGAAAGATACATCGAAAGCACGTGCATGTTCAGCCATTTTTTCAGCAAGATCCATTCCACTTATAGAAGGAAAACCCGTCCAATTCTCGACTTTTTCGGTGTTGTTAATTTGTCCACCTTCCAGAGCACGCTCTATGATCAGAGGATCCAGTCCGGCCTGAACCGCATAAATTCCAGCAGTAATTCCTCCCGGACCTCCTCCAATGATGAGTATATCGTAGTAATCCTTTACTTCGCTCTTTTGTTTAGCACTTCCAAGATCGAAGAAGGCCACAGGAATCCCTCCTTATCAAACCGCCTTAAAGACTTCGTCTATAAACTGTTTTTCTGGATAAGCTCCAACAAAAATGACCTCATCGTTGATAACTATCTGAGGTACCGAACTAACCCCAAACTTCATCGACAAATCAGGGAATTCATTGGCCTCTATCATGGAAGCAACAACGTTTTCGTTTGCCATAGCGATATTGTGAGCTGTGATAACAGCGCGTGGACAATACGGGCACGTGGGTGTTACGAAAACCTTTATGTCTATGGGTTTTTCAATCGTCTTCAATCTCTCAATGGACTCCGGAGAAAGATTGGGCTTCGCTCCTTTAGAGAAACTAATTATATCCTGAAGCAACGTTCCAAACTCATGTCCAGAAGGTATCCCATAGAACCTTACACCTTTATCAACTCCGTCTGGAGTTAAAAGCACGATAGCCGGAGAAATCTCAATGGAATATTCCTTTGCCTTTTCAGAATCGGCATCATACTTTTCAAATACAACCATATCGGTAACTTCAGTGAGCTCACTGAGGAGTTGTTCGATCGTCGAACAGTAATCGCAATTGTCCTTGTTCTCAAAAAACAGGAGCTTCACCTTTCCTTCCATCTCTGACAGTATATCCTTTACCTGCGTTCTGATTTCATCGTTCAATAATTTTTCCGACATTCTATTTTCCTCCTTTTTTGGTTAACTCAGTATACCCTGTATGGGTATGATAACACGACTATGTTACTCGGATTTTGATTCTTTGTTTACAAAATCTTCCGCAAGCCATCTTACACTGGCCAAAACCAATATGATTCCCTCGAAAATAAGAAGAAAAAACAACCACTGATCCGGCATAAGGATTCTCATCTTATCAGATATCATAATTATCGCCGTACCAATAATAGAAAAGGTCAACACACAATCGAGTATCTTTAGCCTGCCACCGTATATAATCAAATCCCTTAAATATTCCTGACGGGTATATCCCAAGGATAAAAAGAAGATCCTGAAAGTATCGTCGTACCTTAGAACTTGCTCGGATATCGCACGTAGATTGAAAAAGTAGCCTGTAAAAAAGAGCCAGGCATACAGGAGTTTCATGTCATTGATAAAGAGAATGTACCCAAGGGCAATAAAAAAGGTCATTGCCGGGACATTCATAAACCGAAATAAAAATCCGGGTTTATGAGAAAAACGAAAAAAGGCAAAAACTGTTGCGATCGCAAAAACCATCGCAACAGCGGAAACTAAAATATGCCTGAAGATTTCCAAAAGAAGTTCAATTGCCAGCACTCACATCACTTCTTATTCTTCTTCTGTGGAGAATCTTTCTTTTCTTCTTCTTTGAAAAGCTCAGAAATAACCCCAATGCTACTCAAAAGACTTGATGCTTCAAAGGGAAGGAATACCTTGTTAGCGGGGCCATTCGCAATGGCCTTCAAGGCTTCAAGGTAACGAATAGCTATCAAATCATTCGTAGGCTGGCCTTCGTGTATTGCTTTAAAAACATTAACTATTGCAATAGCCTGACCTTCAGCTTCGGCAATCAGTTTATATTTATTTGCTTCAGCAACACGCTTGATGGCTTCAGCTTGTCCTTCAGCCTTCAAAATGGCCGACCTTTTATCTCCTTCAGCTTTTGTTATCTCGGATTGTTTGTAACCTTCAGCTTCGAGTATAACAGCTCGTTTTGTTCTTTCTGCCTTCATTTGTTTGGACATAGCATCCATAATGTCCTGAGGTGGATCGATTTTCTTTATTTCAACCCTGGTGACTTTTACACCCCATTTATCCGTAGCTTCGTCCAGAACATCCCTGAGCTTTGCGTTGATTCGCTCACGAGAAGTTAACGTTTGATCGAGCTCCATTTCACCAATAACGTTTCTTAAATTGGTCTGTGCAAGTTTTATCGCTGCAATTTTAAAATCACGGACGTTATAAACAACCCTGAAAGCGTCGGTAATCTCATAATAAATAACTGCGTCTACAGTCACGATAACGTTGTCCTTTGTAATAACTTCCTGTGGAGGCACATCTATTACCATTTCTCTCATGTCAATTTTGACAATTCTTTCGATGAAGGGAATGATGAAATTCAAGCCTGGCTGAGCCTGACGTCTAAACTTTCCCAAACGCTCCACCAATCCTTTTTCAAATGGCCTTATGATCTTTATTCCCGATAAAGCAATTATTAAAGCTATAACAGCAAGAATAATCCACAGAATCATAAAATCCCCCCTTTACTCATCTTGAGCGTTCTCGTTTTTAAACTTTCTAACGTATACAATCGTTCCTTCAAGCCTTTCCACTATTACCTTTTCACCGACACCAATGATATCATCATCGATAGAAACAGCTTTCCAATTTTCCCCTGCAGCCCTCACTACACCAGTTCTCTTTTTGTTGTTTATTTCTTCAACTACATTCCCTATACTCCCTTTGATCTCATCAATATAAATCTTCCTGGGAGACTCCCCCGTGAGCTTTTTAGCGATAGGCCGCGTAAGGATTACTAACACTACGCTCACAGCGGAAAATAACGACAACTGCCAGGAAAAGCTGAGTCCAAAGAAAGAGGCAATCCCTGCTATGAAAGAACCTATCGCAAACCATAGAAAGAAAAAGATCGGCGTAATAATTTCAACAACGAGTAATGCCACACCCAATATCATCCAACCAATGTACTCCATATACTCCCCCCTCAAAGAACAAAAAGTCTTTCGGATGAACGAGATAGATTTTAATTCCTTTTTCGGCGAACTCTTCCTGTAACTTTTTTCTCAACACACTGATTTTTGAGGAGTACCTGCTAGATATATGATACAATATCAGCCTCTTGATATCACTGGCTTCCCGGACATTATCAAGAATCTCAGAAAGAACAGCGTGGTTTTGTCCTCTGCGATCTCCTCCGTTTATAAAAGTACACTCATGTATCAACGTCTCGCTACCTTTTATAACCGAAACCGGTAAGGCATTACAATCACCACTTACTGTGAGTATCTTCTTTTTGTAGGTCTGAGTAACAAAATCCCTGCCCTTTTCTTTTACCAGATCGGATATTTCCTGAGGCGATAAATGACTGAATTCAGGTTTTAATTTCCTTCTTTCTTCCAGAACATGATACCCGTAACTGATCTCACCACTTGTGTGTTGTACTGGAAATGGAATCACGGAACGCCTAAAATTTCCCGCGGTTCTTAAATAAACTTCCTCGCCGGGTTCAATAGGATTCAGTATCATTTCATATCTAAGTTTAGGATTCATTTCAGTGATAAACCTTAAAAAGTCCTCGATAGCCCTATTCTTTTTTGGATAATTTATCTTTAGAGCTTTTTCCCTATCACCCATAGCATTGTTACGTGTGTTTATGAGCCCCCACAAACCGGCAATATGGTCTACGTGTCCGTGTGTTATAAACACTTCCTTTATAGCATAAACACTGTTCCCAAGGACGGTCGAAATGCCTTCGCCGGCATCAAAAAGCACGCGCTCTGGACGATACAAAATCCACGTAGAGTAGAGCGCCTTGGAAAAAATCTTAAATTCCAAAAGCTAATCCTCCTCGCTTTTTTCGATTGCTATGATTATACTCCCCTTGACGTTTCCCGGCAATTTTAGGTTTACCTTATATTCCCCTGTGCTCTTTATATTCTCTTTAAGATCCACATAACGCTTGCTAAATTCTATCCCCAGCTCCTTTGCTATAAGTTCGGCTATGTCTGCGCTGGTAACAGCACCAAACAGTTTTCCAGAAGCCCCCGCCTTGACTTTCATTCTAAAATGCCGTTGTTTGATTTTCCTCAAAAGCTCCTCACTGTTAGCTTTTGTTCTTTCTTCTTTCTTTTTCTTATGATCTTCTATGTTCTTTAATTTACTTAATTCACTCTTTGTCGCTTCAACAGCAAGTCCACGTGGAATAAGATAATTTCGACCGTATCCGTCAGAAACCTCTTTAATCTCTCCTTTTTTCCAAGTTTAGCAACGTCTTTCAAAAGAATTACTTTCACAGCGACACCTCCTGTTAAAAACGGG